>CAZDYU010000091.1:0-18559 GCA_964509755.1 uncultured Occallatibacter sp.
AAAAACAACTACCCTCAGGAATGGGATTCTACAGAACAATTAGGACTTGACTTTGTGGATCGCTTATCCGGCGCTGGGTTTTGCTGTCTTATGGGGAGTAGTGCGCGGAGTTGGTTGGGTTATAGTGGGTTTTTGCCCTGCCCATGAATCAACACGCACGAAGTGACGAATATTGTGGTGTGGAGACCAAGTACAGACATAGAATTAATAAGCGAGGTTGAAACTATGAAACTAAGACCTGGAGAAGCAGCAGTTCTTATCATTCGTCGAAGTGACACAGAACCATCAAGCCATTTTGTCGCGGTCCGAAAGTCTGAATCTTCATTTGATATAGGGTCGAATGACTTTCTGATACATAACGCCCAGGAAACGTTGTATGAAATCCCGGGCGGAATGGAACCGTATACTGCCCTGGAGGAAGCGATCTCGATCATGCACAGTATTGAGCTATAAGGCCGGGTTCCGGATACCCAGGTCCCGCTTTTGGGATCTGGGATTCTGCGGGTGCCCCCGGTCTCGCCGTTGAGACCGGGGATTCGATCTCCTGCCGCACAACCGGTTTGGATCAAATCTGCTTTCGTTTTACGCAAAATGCGTCAATTTTTACTCATAATGCGTAAGAACACTCCCTTGACGTATTATACCTAAGTAGGCATAATGAAATGATGAGGCAAGCGCCCAGGCCGTTACGCTGGATTGGTTCAGCCAGGAAGGACTTGCTTGACATGCCAGACGATGTGCAGCAGAGCTTTGGTTTTGCTTTGTATCAAGCACAGGTCAGCTTGCTTCACCCTGATGCAAAGCCGCTCAAGGGATTCGGCTCGGCAGGGATACTGGAGATTGTCGAAAATTGGCACGGCAATGCCTACCGGGCGGTTTACACAGTGCGCTATGCAAACGCGGTTTACGTCCTGCATTGTTTCCAGAAGAAGTCAAAGCACGGAATCGAGACTCTCGGCGCGGATATGGATTTGATTCGTAAGCGATTGAAGGAAGCTGATGCACTGGCAAAAGGAGTTGAACAATGAAAAATCCCAAGAAGATCATGACGGCCTACGAGCACTTGGGCTTTCCCGACGCCGAAGAAATGCTAGTCAAGGCGAACTTGGTCATCAAGATAGCCGAGATTCTGCGCGAACGGGGATGGAGCCAGCAACAGGCGGCGAAGGTGTTAGGCTTGACGCAGCCCAAGCTCTCCAAGATGCTGCGCGGCCAGTTTCGCGGCATCAGCGAGATGAAGATGATGGATTGCCTGCTCCGGTTGGGACGAAACGTCAAGATCGTTGTGGGACCTGAATCCAAAGCCGCCGAAGAACGTATCGAAGTGGTGGCAGCATAGAGGCGTAACTATGAAGAGAGATCATCCAGAGTCACTGACAGCGGAATTGCAGGCTGAGCTGGAAGCCCTGGCCGCGATGCCCGACAGCGAGATTGACACCTCCGACGCCTCAGGCATGCCGCCCATTACCGATTGGAGCCATGCGGTGCGCGGGCAGTTCTACCGTCCCATCAAACGCCCACTCTCGCTGCGTGTGGACGCCGACATCGTCGATTGGTTTCAGCGCCAGGGGCAGGGCTACCAAACACGCATGAACTTTGCCCTGCGTGAATACGTCGAGCGCCACCGCGAACGCGCATGAAAATGCTAAGCGGTTCGCAAAAGTCACCGAAACCAGCCTCCAGCACGCCGCGCAGATGATCGCCGGCAGTCGATGAAAGGCTATAATTGAGCATCTGATGAGGTTTAGAAGTGAGCAATGCCAATCGACCGCCTATACAACGTCATTTCGCTGTTTTCGGGGGGGATGGGGCTTGACCTCGGTCTTGAGCAAACAGGACGATTTCGCCTTCGGGCCTGCGTTGAGAAGGAAGATTCCTTTTGCGAGACGATTCGATTGAATCGTGCCGCAGGGCGGCTCCCCCAAGACCTTGTTGTATTCGAACGAGACATTTCAACTCTCGACCCGCACGAAGTTCTACAGAAATGCCGGATTGAACCGGGGGAACTCGATTTGCTTGTAGGCGGTCCGCCTTGCCAGACATTCAGCACGGCTGGCAGGCGGGAGACCGTTCAGGATCCGCGCGGGACACTTCTTTGGCAGTTCCTTCGCTTTGTTGAGGTTATAAAGCCACGAATGTTCCTTATGGAAAACGTGCGGGGGCTGCTCTCTGCTGCGCTCCATCACAGGCACCTTGACCGATTTGCAAAGCAAGGATGATGAGTTTCTCGTCTTGAATGTCGCAGATGATTCGCCAGTCGCCCACGCGGTACTTCCAGAACTCGCCAAGTCTTGAGCCGCGCAGTGCCTCGCCGATACTGCGAGGATCCTCGAGCATGGCAACGCGTTCCTGGAGGAATTTCTCGATGCGTCTGGCTATTTGAGAATCCAGCTTGTCGAGTAGCCGATCTGCAAGCGAAGAAACTTCAATCTTCCAAGTTGCCATGCCGTCTCATCACTTCCTCAAGGGGGATGGCTTGGCTGCGACCTTCGCGGATTGCCAGCAACTGCTCTTCCGCAATGCGAATGCCCTGCATATCCAATTCGCGTTCGATCTTCTCCTGAACGGCTTCGAGCAGCCAGTTATGGCGCTTGGGCCGCCCAAGACGGCGGGCTACCAGGGCATCGATGGTTTTCAATTCTTCGGGCTGGAGTCGAACATTGACGGCGATTTCCTTGCGCTCCTGCTTGTTCTTGGAAGAACCTGCGCCCACATGGGCGAACTTTTCTGCTTTGGCGGTGCTGCCTTTTTGTGATGCGCTTCCTGTCGCCATTTTCTAGTGCCTCCTACAGTTTCATACAGAACTGTATTAAATATACTCGTGTCCCCTCTCAAAGTCTCGGTCTTTCTGGAAGGGCGGGCGGGGCAATCGCAGGTTCTTCGACTGCGCAGGACGCAAAGGGCGCGACCTGCTTTGCTCGGGATGACAGCGTTGTTGGTGGATTCAGGAAGCAGACTGGGAGAGCGATTCCGCGGCGGGCGGGAAGACGCGGAGGCGCTCGACGAGGCGGTCGGTGGAGGCTACGATTTCCATGCGCATACCAACGGATTCGAGCATCAAGACTTCGCCGGGGAGGGGGATGCGGCCTTCGATTTCGCTGACCAGGCCGCCGAGGGTGGTGGCTTCGTAGGCTTCGTCGAGATCGCTGAGGCCGGGCTGCTCACCGAAGAGGTCGGGAAGCTGATCGACGGGGAAGCTGCCGGGGACGAGCCAGACGCCGCCGGGCTCGCGCTGCGGGTCTTCGACGGGCGCATCCTCTTCGTGCTCGTCCTTGATGTTGCCGACGATCTGCTCGAGCAAATCCTCAATGGTGACCAGGCCGGCGACGCCGCCATACTCATCAATGACGATGCGCATGTGCTGCTTTTCCCTCTGCATCTCACGCAGCAACTCATAGCCGCGCTTGGTCTCAGGAACGAAGACGGCAGGGTGCTGGATGGAGGCGACGGTGCGAGTGCGGGCTTCCTCGTCGGTGATTTGCAAGAGGTCATGGACGAAGGCGAGGCCGGTGACGTTGTCGATGGAGCCGTCATAGACGGGGACGCGAGAGAAGTTGTGCTCGCGGAGGAGTTCGAGGAAGGCTTCAAGGGTGGTGGCGGCGGGGACGGCGAAGAGTTCAGGGCGCGGCGTCATCACCTCGCGGACGAGCTTGTCACCGAACTCGACGGCGGAGCGGACCAGATCGCGGTCGCTCTCTTCCAGGATGCCTTCTTCCTCGCCGGCTTCGAGCAGGGCCTCGACATCGACGGCGGTTTCTTCCTCGGGCGTGGCGGGCTCCTCAGCCAGCGAGGCGACGGAAAAGAAGAAGCGGATGAGGACGGTGATGGGCGTCATGAGCCAGAGCAGCAGGCGGATGGGCCAGACCAGGCGCGCGGCCCAGCGGCCCTTGGTGCGGTCAAAGAGGATCGAGGGAAGTATTTGATTGCAGAAGACAACGACGAGCACGACGGCGAGGAAGGCTTGCAGGATTTCAGCGAGGGTGGGGCGTGTCAGAGGCACGCGATCGAAGAGCACCGCGCCGAATTGCAGGGCGATGATGCCGAGCGCTAGCTGTTGCAGGACCGCTGCGCAGAGGCCGGCATGAGAGCGGCTGAGGCCGATATGAGGCTCGACGAGTTCCTCCCAGGCGTCGAGATTTTCTTCGATCTCGCGGGTGAGGATCTTGCCGAACTCGGCGTAGACGCGGCTGATGTAGGAGGCCAAGGTGGCGACGGCGGCCAGGACGAGAATGAGGAGGGGGAAGTATGGGGTCATGGCTTGGGCCCCTTGCCGCGGGTTGAGGGTTGTGATTTCCCAGGTTCCGGAATCGGGATCTGGGGCACCCGGCGGTGGGTTCGTGGTTTCCCACCCATCGCAGAGGACGCGATGGATGGGGCACTCAAGATTTTTGACTTCACGATTTTTGCGGCACGCTCGATGAGGCCTTGCGGCAGGCCCAGGCGGGCGCGGAGCAGTCGCTCACGGCGGGCCATCTGGCCATCGTCAGCCTCGTGATCGTAGCCGGCCAGATGCAGCAAGCCATGCAGGATGAGTACTTTAATTTCTGTTGAGAGGGAGTGGCCCTGCTCGATGGCCTGCCGGAGCGCGGTGGGAACGCTGATGGCGAGATCCCCGGCGATCTCTTCAGCACCGATGCCGCCGGCGGGAAAGGAGAGGACGTCAGTGGCTTGGTTCTTGCCGCGGAATTGGCGGTTGAGCTTGCGGATGGCGGCGTCTGTGGTGAGCTGCACGGCGACCTCGCCTTTGAGGCGGACGGCGGCCTGCGCCTGGGCCAGAAAGCGGGTCAGGGTACGGAGGCTGGGCAGGCGGAGATTCTTCGGTTTGGCGGAGACAGGCGTCTGCTTGGCTGCGGTTGCGGCCAGCGCGGGGTCGGGGTCCAGGTCTGGGTCCAGTAGGATCATCTTGCTCGGGGGCGCTGGGTGCGCGGCTCCGGTAACTCTCATTCTACGCGGGCACCTGGCATCCGCGGTGCGGCAGAGGGCGCTTGGGCGCCAAGGGGGGTTGTGGTCCTCTTGGGGTCAGAAACAGGGAGCGGGGTTTGGTGATTTCCCATGTCTGAGAATCCAGACATGGGGCACCCAGTTTTTAGATGGGAACTTGCACCAACCGCCGCCATGGAATTCGCAGCCAGAAGCGGGCCGCCCGCCGGTTCAGGATAAATTGTCAGCAGCAATCACATCCTTATCAATTACAGTGACCACAGCAAGGTACTTGATTTCCCAGTTGAGCCACAACCGCATCGATTTGGGGGCTATAGCGAGTCACATGCTTGCCGCTGACCGTGCTGGTGATATGCCGCGCGCAATATTGATTCTCTTTTCCGCGAATCAAGAGCCTCCGGCCGGCAATTTGCTGAAGAAGGTAATGTCTTGTTTGGTTGATTCCACCTTTCGCGGAGCGTTTTTTCTTCGGCAAGAGCTTTCTCCAGAAGCCACTTCGCTCGTTTGTGATTTGCAAACCGAATGCATTGCGGTTGAAGGTCTTATCTTCGAGTCTACTCACGAATAAATTGTCAATCTGGATTTCAGGGCAATAAGAGTTAAGCAGTTCTATCATTGTAAGAACCGATAGATTTCCGATGAAAACTCCGTTTGAACAGCCGCCAACGTCTGCGTGAACCCCTGGCATCCATATCTGCTCGAGCGTCTGGTCTTCATCCGTGGCGCCTTCCCAAAGCAGAGGCTGGAAGGACGGAATACGGTTATCGTCGACCGAAAGCAGATGGACCGCATGTTCAACAGCCTTAGGAAGCGACAGATCCTTTATTGGATGGACTTTCATCAGTTTCAGCTTGTCGTATCCATCCCCGGGCACCGAATCAAATACTCCCAAGAAGCGAATACCTGGATGGTGCAGATCGCCAGAAAGGGCAGTCAGCAAGTCATCGGCTTCTTGCTGTGCACTTGGATCGGCGAATTTTTCGTAGGCTTTCCATACCTCGGGAAACCTCTTGCTGAGCTTTGAATCGAGCAGAAGACCGACATGGGATATAAGACCAGCCAAGCATCTTGCCGCCACTGCGCCTCGAGAGAATCCAAAGATATAAATCAAATCGCCCTCGATATAATTGGACGACAGATTAATATACGCATCGGCGATGATGTCATTTATACCTTCCCCGGTGACGGCGGCAAAGCTATCTCCGCGAGTGCCTACTCCGGAAAAATAGAATGAAATTTGCTCTCCTTGGCCCCCGTTCGCAAATGCCTGATTGAGCTTATAGATTACGGTTGAGTTGCTTTCGTCGCTGCGCGCGGTGCTGTTGCTGGAACCGTCGCAAAGGACAATCAGCTTTCGCGCATTTGCAGCACTTATGGTCATGTGGAGGCCTCATTGAATTCTTGGGCGTTCTGGCAGGAAATCAGCATAGCGCAGATCCGCGGCGTTTGCCAACAATAAATTCGATGATTAGTTCCAATAAAGAGGAACATACGGCTCTGGGACGGGCGGTTCTGGCAGGCACTCTCGGGGGATTTACCATGTCCGAAAAAACGGAGATGGGCCACCCAGCCAAGGTAAATTTTGTGCATTTTTCGGCACGACTAAAGTCGTACCCTGAAACAAGAAATGGCTTCTATCCAGTCCCCCACCAGCGTTGCCGACC
Source organism: uncultured Occallatibacter sp. (assembly GCA_964509755.1). Taxonomy (GTDB): domain Bacteria; phylum Acidobacteriota; class Terriglobia; order Terriglobales; family Acidobacteriaceae; genus Telmatobacter. The sequence goes on from CAZDYU010000091.1 coordinate 6,606, forward strand.
CTCCGAGCATGAAACGGGCTGCCGCATCCGCAGGCGGCTTGAGGCACCATCAGTTTCTCTTTAGTGTTTCCGCCGGCTGTGTATCCCGACTTTATTTTGTTTTGCTTGCGGCTTTGCGCCAAGCGCGACAAAGCCCGCCCCAATTCCAGGGACGGGCCTTGCGATGATCCGGAAACGTCAGCCGTTATACGCTGAAAGACGAACCGCAGCCGCAGGTGCTCTTGACCTGGGGGTTGTCGAATTTGAAGCCGGCGGCCTCCAGCGTCTCCACGTAATCCACCGTGCAGCCGTTCAGGTACATCAGCGAGGTGGCGTCCACAAAGACCTGTATGTCCTCGAATTTGAAGACTTTGTCCATCATGCCGCTCTGGTTTTCAAAGGCCATGGAGTACTGAAAGCCGGAGCATCCGCCGCCCACCACGCCTACGCGCAGTCCGGCGGGCAGAGGATCCTGCGTGGCCATGATCTCACGCACCTTGGCAATGGCCTGGGGGGTCAGGTTAAGGGGTGCTTTCTTGACGGTTTCCTCTACGGGTACAGCGGCTGTGGTGGCCATGATCTCTCCCAATCGGTGAAATTGTTTGCCCTTATCTGTAACTCTACCGCGCGGCGGACCTGGATTCAAGTCCCAGGAGCGCTTTTGTCCTATTTGATGCATCCGGCGCCGGGAAAGTCGCAGAAGCCGGGTGCATTCCCAAAGTGAAAAATACTGTGATTTTTGTCACGACAGGTCCACCCATTCAGGGCTATGATGGTCACCCAGACGGCTCCTCTGTTGAACGGAAGCTGGAATTCCAAGGTCCGCCAGCATCCGGGGCTGAAAATTCTTGTGGGAGGTGGAGCATGAAGCTTATTCCGTTGATGTGGACAGTGTGGGGAGTGCTGGCAGTGGTTGCGGCAATTCTCTATTTGTATCGCTCCAGTTTGACCCGCGACGAAGACGACCAGATTTACCTGGACGACGCCTTCGCTCACGAGAGGGCCGCGCAAGAGGCCATTGTGGCCAAGGTAAACAAGGTGGAGCCCGCGGTTCGGATCTCGTTGTGGCTGGTTGCAGCGGCCACGGTCTTTGTGGCGGCGTATTACATCATTGACATTGCCAAGCAGTTTTAACGCGGTCTTCTGGAACGCGCAGAGAGTGAGTCTTCCGCGCTGGCCGCGTGTTTACCTCGGCCAGCGCGGAAGAACCAACTAACTTCAGCCGCTTACTTGGCCGCCAACTGCCGCAGCACATACTGCAAGATACCGCCGTGCTCGAAGTATTCAATCTCTTGCGGCGTATCGATGCGCACCTTGGCAACAAACTTTTTCATTGGCCCATCGGCAGCCGTGGCCCGCACCGTCAGCGAGCGGCCGTTGGCAAGCCGCTCGGCAAGAAGGCCAGTAAGCCCAGGGAAGGAAAAAACCTCTTCGCCCGTCAGCCCCAGCGACTCGGCATTTTCGCCCTCGATAAACTGCAAGGGCAGAATCCCCATGCCGACGAGGTTGGAACGGTGAATGCGCTCAAAGCTTTCTGCAATGACTGCGCGAACTCCCAACAGCTTCGGGCCCTTGGCCGCCCAATCGCGCGAGGAGCCTGAGCCGTACTCCTTGCCAGCAAGAATAATCAGCGGCACGCCGCGCTCGGCGTACTTCACGCTGGCGTCGAAGATGCTCATCGGCTCGCCTTCGGGTAGGAGGCGAGTCACTCCGCCCTCGGTTCCCGGAGCGAGTTTATTGCGCAGGCGTACATTGGCGAATGTTCCGCGGACCATCACTTCGTGATTGCCGCGCCGCGAGCCATAGCTGTTGAAGTCAGCCGGCTTCACGCCATGCTCGGCCAGATATTTGCCAGCCGGCCCATTGGCCTTGATGCTGCCCGCGGGCGAGATATGATCGGTAGTGACTGAGTCACCCAACACAGCCAGAACTCGCGCGCCTAAAATGTCAGTCACTGGCGCGGGGATTGCAGTGATCCCATCAAAGTACGGAGCCTTGCGGATATAAGTTGAATCCGGCTCCCATTGATAGACCTCGCCGGTGGGAAACTTGAGCCCCTGCCAATTTGCATCGCCCAGACTGACCGTCGCGTACTCTTTGCGGAAGCTCTCGCTGGACAAGCCTTTTTCAATCGCCGCATTTACTTCTGCCTGCGTGGGCCAGATATCTTTCAAGTAGACGGGATTGCCTTCAGTATCGCTGCCCAATGCAGTTGTCTCGAAGTTATGCCCGATCTTGCCCGCTAGCGCGTAAGCCACCACCAGCGGCGGACTCATTAAATAATTAGCCCGCACATCCACATTGACGCGCCCCTCGAAGTTGCGATTTCCGCTGAGTACACTGACGGCAACCAATCCATGCTCGTCGATACTTTTGGAGACATCGGCAGGGAGCGGTCCGGAGTTGCCAATGCAAGTGGTGCAGCCATAACCCACGACGTTGAAGCGCAGCTTTTCAAGGTATGGAAGCAAGCCCGCCTTGGTGTAATAGTCGGTAACTACGCGCGAGCCCGGCGCCAGCGAAGTCTTGACCCACGGCGGAACAGTGAGCCCCTTTTCGACGGCCTTTTTAGCGAGAATTCCAGCCGCCATCATCACCGAAGGATTCGAGGTGTTGGTGCAACTGGTAATGGCCGCAATCACCACCGAGCCATGATCGAGATACTGATCCGGATCGACGCCGAAGCGCGCTTTGACGGTAGTGGCAACATGCACCGGAGCCTTCTCCGCAACCGCCAAATCCGTCACTACGCCCCGCTGCCACTCGGCGGCAGCGCGCGTCCCCAGAGGCTTGGCCGTTGGGGCAAGCAAGTTAGGCAATTGCTGCGCAAAGTTCGCCGCCGCATCCCGCAGCAGCACGCGGTCCTGCGGACGCTTCGGCCCAGCAACGCTTGGCTCGACGGTAGCCAGATCCAGCGACAGAGTTTGCGTGTACTCGGCTTCAGGCGAATTTGCGGTATGAAAGAGTCCCTGCTCCTTGTAGTAACTCTCTACCAGCGCAATCTGCTCTTCACCGCGCCCGGTCAACCGCAGATAGCGCAGCGTCTCCTCGTCCACCGGGAAGATGCCGCAAGTGGCTCCGTACTCGGGAGCCATGTTACTGATTGTGGCGCGATCGGCCAGCGCAAGCTCCGCCACGCCGGGCCCGTAAAACTCCACAAACTTACCCACCACGCCTAACTTGCGCAGCAATTGAGTTACTGTCAGCACCAAGTCGGTCGCGGTCGCGCCCTCGCGCAATTTGCCGGTAAGTTTGAAGCCCACCACTTGCGGAACCAGCATGGAGACAGCCTGTCCCAGCATCGCCGCCTCGGCCTCGATGCCGCCCACGCCCCAGCCCAGCACGCCCAGGCCATTAATCATCGTGGTGTGCGAGTCGGTGCCAACCAACGTATCGGGATAAGCGACTAACTCACCGTCTAACTCGGCTGTAAATACCACGCGCGCCAGATACTCCAGATTCACCTGGTGGCAGATACCCATACCCGGCGGCACGGCGGAGAAATTCCGGAAGGCTGTCTGGCCCCACTTGAGAAACGCATAACGCTCACGATTGCGTTGAAACTCCAAGATCGTATTCGCATCCAGAGCGCCCGGTGCGCCAAACTCATCGACCTGCACTGAGTGGTCGATCACCAATTCGGCCGGCACGAGAGGATTGACCCGCTCCGGATCGCCGCCCAGAGTGCGGATGGCATCGCGCATTGCGCCCAGATCCACCACCGCCGGCACGCCGGTAAAATCCTGCATCAGCACGCGCGCCGGCATGTAGGCAATCTCGCGGCTGGGCTCGGCCTTGGCCTGCCAGTTGGCCAGAAACTCGATGTCGCCGGCCGTCACGTTCGCGCCATCCTCGCGGCGCAGCAGGTTTTCCAGCAGTATCTTCAGGCTGAAGGGCAGACGGCTCAGGTTGAAGCCGCGCGCCTCAAGCGCCGGCAGGCGATAGATGGTATAGGTGCTGCCACCGGAGGCCAGTGTAGCCTTGCTCTGAAAGCTGTTCATCGTATGGGAAGCCTTTCTCCGCATGAGCGCGGATGCATACTTGAATTTTAACTGCGAACGGCGGCAATGGACCAGACTGCGTCCGGGATTGCAGGGTCTATTCTGGATGAAGGAGAGCAGACTGTGGCGGATCACTTATTTTTTACCAGCAGCCGGAATGCTCTAGAATTTGTTGAAAGCATGGCCGGCGCGGTATACACCGGCTTGCAGAACTACAGTTGTATTTAGCCCAATTGAGGGAGAACGAGCAAAGGCCTGGGCCGGAAGGTCAGTAAATTTGACCTCTTTCAGCGGATTAAAACCCACTGCTCCCTCCGTGATTCTCGATCTGCAACTGTAATACCAGGAATCTTGCGCATGACTGAGATCAAGAGCCCCCGCACGTTGCGCCGCGACATTGTCTTTGCCTTCGCCCTTGCCCTGGCCTGCTATCTGGCTTGGCTGATTCGCGATGTGCTGGTGCTGCTCTATGTAAGCGCGCTGTTTGCGGTTGTGCTTACCCCCACTGTGCGCTTTACCTCTCAGCTTCGCATTCGCCGCTGGCAACCGTTCAAGGGCTCGGCGGTTTTTATTCTTCTGCTGGCTGCCGCGGGAGCGCTCACCGCCTTTGGATTTCTCGCTCTGCCCCCGGTCCTCAGCGACCTGCAAGGCTTCTCCCGTGAGATGCCGGCGCGCATGCCGGGACTCCTGGAGAAACTCAAGAACATCCCCTTGGCTCAACAACTGGATACAGCGGATGTTACTTCCCGGCTTCAGGATTTTGTGAGCCGCGCCGCCACCTATCTGCTGTTTTCAATCAGCGATTGGGCGGGCAAGTTATTCGATCTCGTCATGGGTTTTATCCTGACCATTTATTTTATTCTTGAAGGCGATCACGCCTATCGCTGGTTCCTTTCCTTCTTCCCGCTCGATCGGCGCGAACGTCTCGACAAGGCGCTCCAACGGGCGGAGATCCGCATGGGCAAATGGCTGATCGGGCAAGGCAGCCTGATGCTCATCATGGGAGTGACCAGCACCATCGTCTATCTTTCTCTGGATATTCGCTATGCGTATGCGCTGGGCGTGCTCACGGGAGTGCTTAACATCATTCCCGTGCTGGGCGCCGCGCTGTGCATTGGGCTGGCCTTGATTGTGGCGGCCATTGACTCATGGGGCCGGGTGCTTGGCGTGGCTGTTTTTTATCTGATTTATATTCAGCTTGAAAATTCATTTCTCACGCCCCGCATTATGAAGAACAGTGTCGGCCTGCCCGGTCTGGCCATTCTTGTTGCATTGGTAATAGGCTCATCGCTTGAAGGCGTACTGGGAGCCATGGTATCGGTTCCCACCGCCGTATTGGTCACTGTGCTTCTTGATGAATATCTCGTTCGCAAAGATGCGGCCTGAATTCCGTGAATTGACGCGGAATTATCTTCCGGCTAGTACGGCAGCCTTCACCGCCGCTTTCATCACGCCGCAATCTGCAAGCAAGTGAACCAGATTGCCAGTCAGGGGTTGGCTTGTTGTAGCGTCCATATCCGCCGCGCCCAGCCGCGCCATCTTCATCTCGCCTGTGCCCTGCGCATCCAGTACCAGCGCGGTCAGTTTGCGAGCCATATCCAGCGGAAAGCTCTCGGCGACAAAGGCCAGCTTGCCGCGCGTGGTAATCACGACCGGCCCCTCGCTGGTGGAGTAGATTTGCTCCTGCGTAATTCCATCCACCGATGCGGAAGAGGCGCTTTGGGTGCTCTGATTAAGTTGCACGCCGGAGTATTTTCGCCCCAGTTCCTCCGCGTAGAGCCGCGCAAAATCCCGCGCCGAGGTTGCGCTCTTCCACGCCGAAAGATAGAAGAGCGCTATGGAATCGGTCTTGGCTTGCTCGGCCGCGGTCTTCGCGCTGAGCCGCTGGCCGGCCCAGTAAAGCCCGCCATCCCACGCCGAAGTCAGGTCGCTTGCCGCCTGGTCGCCGCCCAGAATACCGGCCAGAATATGCACGTCGAGTTGGCCAATCTGCCCGATGTCGTACGGCTTGTAGAGCACGTCCACCAGCGGATGAATGTTGGGCAGCAGCGGCACGGCCGGCGTGTGGCGCTTTTCATACTCGCGCGGATTCATAATCTCCCAGCTTGAGGTCGGCGGACGGTCCAGCGTGCCGGTAAAGGCCGCCGCCTGCCCCTGATCCATCCACACGTCCTGCTCAAAACTCAGCCCCTCGCGGTACGGAAAAAGCAGCGACTCACTCAGCAACAGCGGCGCGCGCGCCATCATCGGCGAATCCTCTGAGCCCGTCATCATCTCCTTGACCGAGTCCATGATCTCGGGATCTTTTACCAGGCTCATGCCCTTCGGCTTCAGAGCGTAATCGATCATCACGGCCGTCGCCTGGCCCTCCACCACGGCCTCGCGCGCCGTGTCCATCTCGTCCCTGGCCAAATGATCGGTATCGCCAGAGGAGTTCGCGGAAACCTCCTCCGGCGTCTGGTCGCCCCATTTTTCCAGGTCCGTATGCTGGTCTTGCAGCGCATGAGTCAGCTCGTGGGCCAGCACCGGCTTCTGCTCGTCGATGCTTACCCAATCCAGCATGTAAACGGTCTTGGTCTTGGAATCGTAATAGGCCTCGATCTGCTCTTTGAGCAGCTCCAGCAAAAAAGTCTTGAGCGCAAAGTCGCGGTCAAGCAGGCCAAACTTCTTCAGCACAATCTCATCGCGCTGCAAGCGCCGCGCGCTCTGGTCCTCGTCGAATCTCTGCTTGAGAAAGCCTTCCACCTCGGTGCGCGAGGTGATCTGCCGCTTGACTTGGCTCTTGATCGGAAGGCCGCTCTCATCGCTGGAGAACTTGATCAGTTCATCGACCAGCGAGAAAATCTGTTTGGCCTGCTCGGCGGTGATCTTGCCGGCCGCCTGCGGTGGGGCCAACTGCGCCTTTGGCGCGGCAACCGCGGGAGGGGCGGTCGCAGACTGCTGCGCGGCCGCCATGCATGTAAGAGACAAAGCCGCCGCCAGCAACCAACCCCGCCAAAAGCTTTCGCGATTCCTGCCCATTGGTTCTCCCTATCCTTTCTCAAGGCTATAATCAGAGTGCGGTCTGGCGCGATCTTTCCTTTGAAAATCCGCGCTCAAACCGGCAGAAAACTCCCCTTATGACGGAAACGGTTCATCCACAGGCCCCGCCGGCCATCGATCTGGCTCCCACGCCGCTTGCCGCGCTGCTCACCCAAGCTGCCGCGCCGCCCGCGCTCGCTGCCCATTGCGGCGTACTGACTCCTGATTTGTTGGACGCGCCGGGGCGGGAAACAGAGACGCTGGCCTTTGGCGCCGCCGCGCATGATCTGGGCTGGCTGCGCCTTGTGGCCGTACGCGGTGAAGACCGCTTCCGCTGGCTCAGCGGCATGGTCACCAATACCGTCTACGACCTGCCCGCCAACACCGGCTTATGGAATCTGGTGCTCAACGCGCAGGGCCGCATCCAGGGCGATCTGCATGTCTGGCGTGATGGCGACAACCTTACCCTCACTATCGCCGCCGATCAGTACGACCGTCTGCTGACTCACTTCACTCGCCACATTATCATGGACGACGTGGAGCTTGTGCCGCTGAGTCTGGACGCGGATGGAAACCTAACCGGCGAGACGGCTTTGGGGCTAACAGGTCCGATGGCTGTTGGTGTTCTGGAGCGGCTTGGCCTGCCCGTTTTATCGCACGATCTAACCTTCGCGACAGCCAAATGGAATGACCAGCCGATTCGCGTCATTCGCGCCTATGGCGTGCTTGCGCCGCATTTTGAATTATGGGTTCAAGCCGGGCAGCTTCCCGCGCTTCGGCAGGCATTGATTGAGGCAGGCGCTACCCCGGTAGGCGTGGCTTCGCTTGAGGCCTTTCGCATTGCTGAGGGGATTGCCGCCTACGGCATTGACATTGCCGAGCGCGATCTGCCGCAAGAGACCTCGCAGATGCGGGCGTTGAGCTTTGGCAAAGGCTGCTACCTGGGCCAGGAGATCGTCGAGCGCATTCGCTCCCGTGGCAGCGTTCATCGCCATCTGCGGCCGCTGGAGCTTTTTGGACCGCTTCCCGCAGCCGGCGCTGAATTAACCTTGGATAGCGGCGCATCGGCGGGACAAATCACCAGCGCGGCTGAGTGGCCGCTGCCCGCGGGCAACCGCACCTTCGCTTTTGGCATGATTCGCGCCGAGGCGGAGATTCGCAGTCAACCTCTCAACTACACCGCTGGAGAGGCCGCCGGCACGGCCCGCATTCTCGCTTCGCCGCCAAGCTTTCAAGCAAGTCAGCACTACGAATAGGAAACCAGAAAAACATGAGCGATACCCCGAAGTTCACCGTGATTGACCGCCGCAAGATCAAGGCGGAAGAAGAGCAGGAAAACCAGCAAACCTCCGCGCAGCAGCCTGAGCCCCACTCCGAGCCTGCCGCGCATGAGCCCGCGTCTGGAGGCGGTCCGCGCCTCGTCGTCAGCGAGCCCAAGCCAGAAACTCCGGCTGACGATCTGGCCGAACCGGAAGGCGAAGAGCCCGCCGCGCCCACGGCACAGGAGAGCCGGGAACAGAAGGCCGCCTACGACGCCTCCGCCCAGCGCCTTGAAGACATTGTGCGCGCGCAGAATCCCGCCGCCGGCCCGCAGCCGCCCGTCACCTTCGAGCATCTGGTGCAGCAGTTCTACGTCTCGGCAATGATTCAGATGGGCGCGGGAACGCCCGACGGCCAGCGCCCCCGCATGGACATTCTAGGCGCGCGCACCACGATCGACCTGCTCGCCATTCTGGCTGAAAAGACTCGGGGCAACCTCTCCGAGGCCGAGCAAAGCACGCTGGAAGCAGTCCTCTTCGAGCTGCGCATGACCTTCCTCGAGCTGACCAAGATGATCAGCCTGCAAGCCATGCAGCCGCCCCAGCCTCCGCCGCCGCAGGCCAAGCACTAGAAACTGAAAGTTGACAGTTGACAGCTAACTGCTAACAGCTAACAGCTAACAGCTATAAGCTGGGCCTCATCAGGAGTTCATGAACGGTCTGCTCACATTTCTCGGCACCGGAACTTCGATGGGCGTTCCCACCCTGGGCTGCGATTGCGCGGTCTGCACCTCGGCCGACCCGCGCGACCGCCGCCTGCGCCCCTCCGTGCTGCTGCGCTGGCAAGACCCGCTGCAGCCTCGTGAGCGCGTCGCCGTCATTGACACCGGCCCCGACTTCCGCGAGCAGGCCTTGCGCAACGGCCTCACCCGCGTGGACGCCGTTTTTTACACTCACTCCCACGCCGACCACATCCTTGGCCTGGACGACCTGCGCCCGCTCAGCTTCACCGTCTACCGCGAGGGCGCGCCCATTCCGCTTTACGCCTCGGCTGAAACCGCCGCCGTGCTGGAGCGCATCTTCGATTACACCTTCTCGCCCAGCGCCACCTATCCCAACCGCGCCCGTGTCCAGCTCCAGCCGCTTGCCCCGCGCAACCCAGTTCACGGCGTCGATTTTCTGCGCATCCCGCTCCAGCATGGCGAGATGGAGATTGCCGGCTTTCGCTTCGGCGGCACGGCTTATCTCACCGACGTCAGTGCCATTCCTGAAGAAAGCTTTGCGCTTCTTGAAGGCCTCGATCACCTGATCGTCTCCGCGCTGCGCCACAAGCCTCATCCCAGCCATGCCACCGTCGAACAGGCCGTCGGCTGGGCTCGCCGCATCGGGGCGCGCCAAACCTGGCTTACACATATTGCGCACGAACTGGGCCACGAACAGACCAACCGCACCCTGCATCACAACATCCGCCTGGCCTACGACGGCCTCAGCATTCCTGTAGACATTGGCCTAGTTAATTTGGAGCGTGCGAATCAATGAACGATCACTGCGCGCAGCCCATTCACCGCGATCTCTCCGTCTTCCGCTCGATTGCGGAGATTCCCACCGCCTTCGGCCCCACAGTCGCCGCCATTGGCAACTTCGACGGCGTGCATCGAGGCCATCAGCAGATACTTTCCGCGGTCGTCGCCGAAGCCCGCGCGCAAAACGCGCAGTCCGTAGCCATCACCTTTGATCCGCACCCCGAGCAGTTTCTGCGCCCCGCCCAGGCGCCGCGCCTGCTCACGCCGCTCGACGAGCGCCTGCGCCTGCTCGCTCTCACCGGCATCGATGCGGTGCTGGTGCTGCCCTTCGACGCCGCGCTCGCCGCTCTGCCCGCGCAACAATTTGTACGCCAGATTCTTATCGATGCGCTCGGCCTGCGCAGCATTCATGAAGGCGGCAACTTCCGCTTTGGCCGCAATGCCGAGGCTGGCGTCCATGAGCTCAATTCCCTCGCAGCAGACTTCGGTTTTGCCGTCCACATTCACGCCCCGGTCCGCATACATAATCTGGAAGTCTCCAGCTCCGCCATTCGCGAGCGCATCGCCGCCGGCGACATGACCCGCGCCCGCTGGATGCTCGGCCGCCCCTTTGCCGTCCGCTCCACGCAGGCCCGCGGTCGCGGCATCGGCACACGCCTCTTAGTCCCCACCGTCAACCTTGCGGCTTACTCCGGCCTGCTTCCTGAATTCGGAGTTTATGTAACCCGGATCACCGTAGCCGAACGCTGCTTTCAAGCCGTCACCAACGTTGGCAACCGCCCCACCTTCGGTGAAGCGTCGTTTGCCGTAGAGTCACACATTTTAGATTTCGAGCCGATAGAAATTACCGAAGAGACTCCCATCGATCTGGAGTTTCTATACCGCCTGCGCGGCGAAATCGAGTGGCCTTCGTCTGAAGCGCTTAAGGCGCAAATCCTAAAAGATGTGGCTAAGGCCAAGCGCTACTTCCGGCTTATGCGGTAAATCTCGATGTCGCGGATACACGATCTGAAGGTGGTTAGTTGCCGGTGTAATCGGTAAACAGGTCATCCATGTCACCGTCGACCCCATATCCAAAATCGTGGCTGATGGCGCGTATGCGGTCCAGCCGGGCAATTAGCGCATCGCGGTCTTCTGCGGGTAGTTGATGCGTTGTCCCCTCCTACATAACCACTGCTTTATCAACGCCGGCTTTAGCCGCCGAGGGAATTATCAGCCATTTCTGTCGTTAAACTGGCCCTTTTCCGCAGCCTCTTTAGCCCCTGCAAAATTTCGGCCCGGCGAACTACCATGATTCGGCTTCTTTTCGATCATCGATTTTCGACTGCTCCGCACCTCGCCCAAATGGTGAAATCATCAATCGCTGCAAGGAGTTTCATTTTGAAGAAGATAACCAATTCAAGGCTGGAACGACTGCCGTTTTTAGGATAACTCGCTGCATCCCTTTCAAAATCGTCCCATCCTTATGCAGCCTTTTGCAGATCATTTCTCTCTCCGCGCGCACAATAAAAGCAGTCGCAAAACAGGCCCAAATGATCGCCGTCCACTCTCCAACTCGCGCAACCCTGACCTCTGATCCCTGTCCCCAGATTCGCCGGTTCTTCGCCAAAAATACACCGCTACCCCACCCCCCCTATGCACTTTCTCCCCTTGCGGTTTCGGTAAACTACTCATTATAAATGCGTTAATATCGCTCACTAGTTACCAATTGGTAACAAAAAAACATCGATTCTTCCCACTTTAGCTCCCAAAATGACATCTTTTCGCACAAAACGCCCCACTTTTCGCCGATTCTCGCATATGCCTTTTTGCCCCTCCCACCCAAAGCCAAACCTCATTCCAGAGCCTCCAAACCGCTCATGGCGTAAAATATCGCTCATGCCCGCTTATCGCTCACGAACCTCGACTCATGGACGCAATATGGCCGGCGCGCGCAGCCTCTGGCGCGCCACCGGAATGCAGGACGGCGACTTTGGCAAGCCCATCATCGCCGTCGCCAACTCCTTTACCCAGTTCGTCCCAGGCCACGTTCACCTCAAGGATCTGGGCCAGCTCGTCGCCCGTGAGATCGAGCGCGCAGGCGGCGTCGCCAAGGAGTTCGACACCATCGCCATCGACGACGGCATCGCCATGGGCCACGACGGCATGTTGTACAGCCTGCCCTCGCGCGA
>CAZDYU010000092.1:0-18383 GCA_964509755.1 uncultured Occallatibacter sp.
CGTAGACCTTGCGCTTCTTCTCGTCGCTCAGCACGTCGTTGGCCTCGGAGATTTCTTTGAATTTTTCCTCGGCTCGCTTGTCGCCGGGGTTCACGTCCGGGTGATAACGCCGCGCCGCCTTGCGGAAGGCCTTGCGAATCTCCTCCGGAGTGGCCGTCTTCTTCACCCCGAGTGTGCCGTAATAATCCTTGTTTGTCGTCGTGGGCATGGTCGCCTTTGCAATCTGTTTATACTACGCAGTTCAGCCAGTCTTCTGTTTCGCCGCTGGCACTTTGATAGCTGGAGTCTGGCGCGAGGAAAACTCAAGCGACGACACGCCGCTCCGCATTCTCAAAAACGGTGTGTGGCGCGCGCGGACGAATCCCCTCGTGAATCGCACTCTCTTCGGCATCCGCGGCAGACTCCAGATCGAAATCCATCTGCAAGCGCATCCAGAACTCCGCCGACATATTGAAGTATCGCGCCAGCCGCAGCGCCGTGTCTGCCGTTATCCCGCGCCGCTCTCGCACGATCTCCGAGATTCGCGTCACCGGCACGCGCAACTCCATGGCCAGCGCATTCGAAGAAAGCCCCAGCGGCTTCATGAACTCCTCGCGCAGCATCTCGCCCGGATGCAGCGCCGGCATTCGCGCGCCATCCTCTGGCTCCGCGCCCTCCAGTTCAGTGATAGTCGACAATCTGGACCTGGTAAGCATCTCCATCCCTCCACTCAAAGCAAATCCGCCATTGATCGTTGATCCGCAGACTCCATTGCCCTTTCCGGTCGCCCCGCAGCGATTCCAGCCGATTGGCGGGCGGCTCAAAAAGCTCCTCCAACCTGGAAACCCGGTGAATCTGCCGCAACTTGCGAAGCGCTACCCGCTCAAAGGCCGCATATCGCCGGCTGTGGCGATGGTTGAAGACCTGCTCGGTATCTGAGTCGGCAAACGAACGAATCATGCTTAACGCTTATCGTAACACGGAAAACGGTAAACCGGCCAGACAAGTCGGACAATCGAATGCCTGTCCCGCGCATTCCTTGCATCCAGCCTGCCGGAGTCGATGAGAATTTCTCGGCAAAGACTCAGATGCGAGTCTGCGCATTGAGAAGTGCTCAGAATAGGGCGGTTTACCGAAGTTCGTGGACGGGCCACGAGGAGAAGGATCGCCACCCTTTATACTGAGATGTTTGCGGAATTGAGAACGGCGCAGCAGAAGGAGCGGATTTTGGCACAGGCGGAGATTGGCATTATCGGCGGCAGCGGGCTCTACTCGATGCCCGGATTCACAAACGTGCATGAGGAGACGGTGGAGACGCCCTTTGGCGCGCCCTCGGACCCATTCGTGCTGGGCGAGTTGGAAGGGCGTCGCGTGGCATTTCTAGCGCGGCATGGGCGCGGGCATCGGATTCTGCCCTCAGAGTTGAACTTTCGCGCCAACATATTCGCCTTCAAAAAGCTCGGCGTAGAGCGCATTATTTCTGTCTCGGCAGTCGGCTCGCTCAAGGAAGAGCACAAGCCTACCGACTTCGTGATGCCGGACCAGTTCATCGACCGCACCTTTCATCGCGCCTCCACATTCTTTGGCGAGGGCATTGTGGGCCACGTGGCCTTTGGCGATCCAGTCTGCGCGACAGTGGCCAAAGCCGCCGCCGAGGCTTGCGCGACGGTTGGTGTGGTGGGCAAGCTGGGCGGGACGTATGTCTGCATGGAGGGGCCGCAGTTTTCGACGCGTGCCGAATCGAATCTCTATCGCAGTTGGGGCGCGGACGTGATCGGCATGACGAATTTGCAAGAGGCCAAGCTGGCGCGGGAGGCGGAGATCTGCTACGCGACCGTGGCCATGGTCACCGACTACGATTGCTGGCGCGAGGGAGACGACGCCGTGACGATCGAAGAGATTGTGGCCGTGCTGCACAAGAATGCGGAGAACGCGGCGCGCGTGGTAAAGGCGGCCGTGGCGGCGATGCCGGCCGAGCGGAATTGCGCTTGTGTGTCGGCGGCAAAGTACGCCGTGCTGACTGCGCCGGATGCAATTCCGGCAGAGGCTAAGGAGCGGCTGGCGCTGCTGTTTGGCAAGTACTTTTCGGTCTAGGAGGCAGCAGGGCAGCTGATAAAATTGGGGGTATAATCGGGGTACGCGAGAGTTGCGCCCAGAGAGGGAGAGATGAAAAGAGACATTTTGAAGGAAGCAAATTATCGGTTCAACTTTGACCGGGCTCTTTTTTTTAACCGTGCGTCAAAGAAAGCCTTCAGTCTCGAGTTTGTAGACGATGCTCCGGAAGAGGAACTGGCGCGACGTGTGAGAGAGAGTACCAATAGCGCCGATTGGACTTTTTATTTCAATTCCCCTCCGACAGAAGGCGTGAAGCGCGAACTGGAAAGAATGCTGGGATAATGCCAAGACGTTCGATAGAGGATGGACTACGAGAAGAGTACTTCGACTTTCTCCCCGAGATCAAGCGGGTCGTGTGGCAACTCGAAGCTGAGATTCGTTATTACACCCTCCCGATCCTGCATAGTTTAAAGCCGTATGAACAATTAGTAGTTAAATCGCGCGTGAAAGATTGTGAGAGCGCGTTGAAGACGCTCCGCCGCGAGAATCAAAAGAACGAAGGCAGAGTATTGGATCCGGGAAGCGCAGGGGCCTATTCGATACTGTCCTTGCCGGATTTGGCCGGAGTTCGCGTTCTGGTCTTCCCGAACAGCCGGGTTGTCGAGGCAGATGAAGTCATCCGCAATCATTTTCCGGGCTGGATATCGAAGCCGGTGAAAGATGACAGCGGGGTTATTCTGGCTCCCAAATACTATGGGCACTGCGCCAATCTGGACAGTTGGGTGCGAGGCGAATATCAGGTTGTTCCGATGTTGCTTGGCCTTTTCTGGGAGGTCGAGCACTCTGCCATGTATAAATTCAAAGAGGTCGCGGAATCACCTGAAATGCGGCAGAATCGGGCCGATGTTGAGCGTGCACTGTCGCGCTTTGAAGAGGGGATCGATCGCTTCGTGCGGGACTATTCAGATCCGGCTTCCGCAGCTTCATAATGAGTTTGATGAATCCAAGTGGAGATATACAAATGTCCATCACCGTAGTAGGCAGCGTGGCATACGACACGATTGAAACACCGGCTGGCAAGCGCGAGCGCTGCCTGGGCGGCGCGGCGACTTACTTCTCGCTGGCTGCGAGTTTTTTTACCGATGTGCGCGTCATCGCCGTGGTTGGCGAGGATTTTGGCAAGCGGCAAGAGGCCGTCTTTCAAGCCCGCAACATCGACACGCGCGGCATTGAGCACACGGCCGGCAAGAGCTTCTTCTGGGAGGGTTCGTATCTGGAAAACCTCAACGAAGCCAAGACTCACAACACCGAGTTGAATGTCTTTGCCGCCTTCGAGCCGAAGATTCCCGAGGCTTACCGCGACTCGAAGTTTCTTTTTCTGGCTAACATCGATCCGGTCTTGCAGCGCCGTGTGCGCGAGGCCATGCCGGACGTGAAGTTAGTCGCCGGCGACACCATGAATTACTGGATCAAGGATCATCGGCCGGCTCTGCTGGAAGTGCTGAAAGGTCTGGACATTCTGCTCATCAACGACACCGAGGCGAAGATGCTGGCCGGCAACAACAATCTGGTGCAGGCAGCGCGCGCGGTGCGGGCGCTGGGTCCGAAGGCCTTGGTGGTCAAGCATGGCGAATACGGAGCGACTCTGTTCAGCGAGTCGGCGGGACAGCGAGTCAGCGAGTCAGCGAGTCAGCGAGTTAGCGAGTCAGCGGGACAGCAAGTCAGCGAGTCAGCGAGTCAGCGAGTTAGCGAGTCAGCGGGACAGGCACGAAGCATTGGTGTGGAAACCTTTCGTGCGCCGGCCTTGCCTCTGGAAGAAGTCGTGGACCCGACTGGCGCGGGCGACAGCTTTGCCGGAGGCTTCTTCGGCTATCTGGCTTCGCAGCCCGAGCAGACTCCGGCCGCTTATCGCCGGGCGATGTTCTATGGCAGCGTGATGGGTTCATTCGCCTGTGAGCGCTTTGGCACCGAGCGCCTGCAAGCACTGACGCGCGCAGAGATAGACGAGCGCTTCAATCACTTCCGCGAGCTGACCCACCTTGACTGAGCTTTCCAATCGCCGCGTTGCAGCTACCGAATGGCTGGCCGTAGCGGCCTGCTGCGCTGTAGCCTCGCTGGCGGCATTGGCGTGGAGCTGGCAAAACGGCGCGCTACTCAACTACGGCGACGCGGTGGCGCACCTGCACATTGCGCGGCGTGTCTTCGACGCGCGCCTGCCGCGGCTGACTGAACTGGGCTCGGTGTGGCTGCCGCTGCCGCACATACTGATGCTGCCTTTTGTGCAGGTTTACAGTTGGTGGGCCAACGGCGTTGCAGGCGCGATTCCCTCGGCGCTGGCTTATCTGGCGGCCTGCGCGGGCGTATATCGGCTGGCGCGCCACTGGTTGCAGCCTCTGCCCTCGGTGCTGGCGCTGGCCTTCTTTGCGCTCAATCCTAACTTGCTTTATCTGCAAACGACGGCAATGACCGAACCGCTCTTTGTCTGCGAGATGGTCTGGATTGCCGTGGTGCTGGTGGAGTGGCGGGCAAGCCTTGGAGGAGACACCGCAAGACAGAACCGCCTGCTTTGGCTAATTGCGATGGTATTAGTGGCCTCGATCTTCACGCGCTACGATGGCTGGATTATGGCGCTCGTGGCCTGGACCTGCATGGGCTTCGCACTGCTGCGTCGAGGCAAGCTGCGCTCCTGGAATTTCTGGCTGGCAAGCATCGTGCTTTTGGCTGCGCCGATCGCGTGGTTTGTTTATAACTCGGCGGGCTTCAGCGATTGGCTTTACTTTGCGCGCGGTCCTTATTCCGCTCAAGCGATTGAGCTGCGCACCATGAGCCACGGCGCGGGACCGCCGCATCCGGGCTGGCACAATCCGTGGGTTTCGCTGCTCTTTTTTGTCAAGGTCTCTGAGATGGACGCGGCCGCCGCTGCCTGGGGCAATGTGCTGCTGATTGTGAGCCTGCTGGGCTCGGCGTGGGCCTGGCTGACGGCGCGGCGGCAGGCCTTTCAGTGGGCGCTGCTGCTGTGGTTTCCCATTCCTTTTTATGCCTACTCGGTGGCCTATGGATCGGTGCCGATTTTTCTTCCCGTCTGGTGGCCGCACTCCTGGTACAACACGCGCTACGGCATGGAGATGCTGCCCGCATTCGCGCTGGGGATAGGTTTTGCGGCGCAGTTTTTGCTGGCCGCGGTGGATCAATTCAAGCCGCGCGCAATTGATCCGCGCTGGGTGCGTTACGCGGCGGGAGGGCTTTTTTCTCTGATTGCGTTGAATGCCGCCGAGATGGTGCGCGAGCGCCCGTTGGTCTATGTCGAGGGAACGAAAAACATTCATGCGCGCAGGAATCTGGAGTTTGAAATTCCTCCTGTTCTGCGGGCTCTGCTTATCGATCATCCTGGGGCTGTTGTGCTGATGGACACATCGACCTATCCGAATCTTGTTGCCTTCACGGGCATCCCGCTGCGCCAGACAATCAATGAAGGCGACTTATGGATCTATCACGAGGCTTTGGCAGCTCCGGCCGCTCATGCCGCCATCGTCGTCGCCTTCGATGGCGATGAGATCGACCGCGCGGTGAAGGCGCATCCTGAAGGGTTGACCGCGCTGCGAAGTTTTTCAACAGCCGGTCAACCCACTGCAACGATTTATCTCTCCGATCATCTGCGGTGAGGCAGCCGATCGCTCCGCGCTCGCAAAAGGGTTTCTGCCACTTTGGGGAGGTAGGAGAATAATGGTTTAAATCCGTCTCAACAAGCAGCATGGAGCAGTGATAGGATCGGGCAAGGAACCAAAATGAGTTCAACGCTGGCACAATTCGCGCAACCCTTCGCCTTCGACCGGCTGCAACAGATGGTGGTGGCAAACGGGGCCATCGGCCGCCTGCTGGTGGCCTGTCTGCTGGGCGCATTGGTGGGGCTGGAGCGCGAGTTCAGCCGCAAGGCGGCTGGCGTGCGCACTAACCTGCTGATCTGCATGGGAAGCGCTTTTTTTACGCTGCTCTCCGCGGTGCTGGCCGGCGACGCCAATCCCGACAAGGGGCGCGTGGCCTCGAACATTGTGCAAGGCATCGGCTTTCTGGGCGCGGGACTGATCCTGCACAATCGCAGCCGCGTGAGCGGGCTGACCAGCGCGGCCAGCGTCTTTGTGGTGGCCTCGATCGGCATGGCCTGCGGGGCGGGTTTGTATGCGGCGGCCGTGGTGGCTTCCATTATTGTGATTGTCGCGCTGGAGGCGGTGGGCTTTCTGGAGCGGCGCGCCAATCTCAAGATTTATTCGCTTGTGTATGAAGCGCGCGGCCAGGATCAGACGGGAATGCTCAAGTCGATTCTGGACGCAATGGACAAGGCGGGCGAGCGCCTGGCCGATGTGCGCAACGATGCCATCGGCGATTTGCAGCGGGTAAGTTTTGCGCTTTCCGCAACCAAGAAAAATCATGACCGGCTGCGCGTGCGGCTGCTCTCAGAGCCGGCCATCAGCGCGCTGTTTACCTTCCGCGATTTGGAGGAAGATTGATACCCTTTGTGAAAGCTCATGCTTGCGGCAACGATTTTTTAATTGTCACGGAAGACGCGGCCGCCGGCCACGACTGGGCCGAATTGACGCGGCATCTCTGCGCGCGCAACACCGGCATCGGCGCCGACGGCATTGAATACTTCGCCTGGACCGGACCCAACGCCGGCCGCATTCGCCTGCACAACGCCGACGGCTCCGTCGCCGAAATCAGCGGCAACGGCACACGCTGCGTGGCTGCGTGGATGGCGTTGGAAGGCGGTCTCAAGCCGGGCGACGATCTGTTTATCCTGACCGATGCGGGCCCGCGCGTCTGCCGTGTAAATGCGCTCAAGGCTGGCGCGGAATTTACCGTCGAAGTGACCGCCGGAATGGGCGTACCCACCTTCGCGCTGAAGACTGTCACGCTGCTTGATGGTTACGCGGTCGAAGGCGTCGAGGTCTCCACCGGCAATCCGCACTTTGTCATTGTTGTTGACAATCCGCTCTTTGCCGTTGCGGGAAGACCGTGGCAGCAGGTGGGCGCGGAGATTTGCCTGCACTCGGATTTTCCATTGCAAACCAACGTAGAATTCGCGCACGTCATCCGTGAAGACGAGATTGAGATTCGCATCTTTGAGCGCGGCGTGGGGCCCACAACCTCCTCCGGCACAGGCTCATCAGCCGCAGCCACAACGGTGATTGCGCTGGGGCTGGCGCACTCTCCGTTGCGCGTGGTTGCGCTGGGCGGCGCACAGACCATTGCATGGAGCGGGCCTGGAACCGAACTGTATCTGACGGGCCCTGCATCGCTGATCGCTCGCGGAGAGGCGTGGACCCTGTGACCGCACTGCTCAAGCCTCATACCGTTCCCGGCGACGCCTCGGTGGCTGTCGTTTCGCCAGCATCCACGCCGCAACCGGAGCGCATCGAGCGCGGCCTCAGCGCCTTGCGCGAACTGGGCTTCGATCCGCGGCCCTCCGATCACATGCTTGCGCGCGGGCCGCTTTACTTTGCCGGCACGCCCGCGACGCGCCTCGCCGACCTGCATCATGCCTTTGCCGACGACAACCAGCGCGCCATCTTCTGCACGCGCGGCGGCTACGGATCGAATTACTTGCTGGATGAATTGGATCTTGACTTGATTGCCGAAAGCGCCAAGCCCTTCGTCGGCTATAGCGACCTTACCGCCGTGCATCTCTGGCTGCTCGATCAGATTCATCTGCCGGCCTTTCACGGGCCCATGCTCTCGGCGGATTTTGCGCGTGAAGACGGCGTGCATCTGCCCAGCCTGCAAGCGGCCTTCAGCGGCAAGCCCTACACCGTCGGCGTTTCTGAAGGCTTGCGGCCCCTGCATCCCGGTCGCGCCCACGGCACGCTCTACGGCGGCTGCCTCAGCATTCTGGTGGCTCTGCTGGGCACGCCATACGAGCCGCAAACAGAGGGCAAGCTGCTCTTCCTGGAAGATGTCAACGCCAAGCCTTATCAGATTGATCGCATGTTGTGGCAACTGCGCGAGGCGGGCAAACTGGAAGGCGTGCGCGGCATCGTCTTTGGCGAGATGCTGGATTGCGTCTCGCCCGGCGCGCCGCCCGAACTCCTCGATCAAGTGATTCTCAGCGCCTTCAAAAATTTTAAAGGACCGATCGCCATCGGCCTGCGCAGCGGCCACGTCTCCCGCCAGAATGTGACATTGACTTTCGGCGTCGAGGCCGAGTTGATTGTGCAGAAAGAGGCGCAGTTGCATCTGATGGAGGCGGCGGTGAGAGCATGAAGGAACAGGGAACAGGGAATAGGGAACAGGGGGCGCCCCGCCACATTCACCTCACTGGCATTTGCGGCACGGCGATGGCCTCGCTGGCCGGTCTTTTGCAACTGCAAGGCCACCGCATCACCGGCTCGGACAAAGCCGCCTATCCGCCGATGAGCGATCTGCTCGCCGCTCTGGGCATTCCCATCCTTGAGCCCTACGCAGAAAATAATCTCGATCCCGCGCCCGATCTTGTCGTTATCGGCAATGCGCTCTCGCGCGGCAATCCGGAGATCGAGCGCGTGCTGGACGAGCGCATTCCCTTCACCTCGATGGCGGCGCTGCTGCGCGAAGAATTTCTTGTTGGCCGCGAGTCGCTGGTCGTTGCCGGAACCCATGGCAAGACGACGACAACCAGTATGCTGGCCTGGATTTATCAGGTTGCGGCGCGCGGAAACCCGGTGCTGGAGCCGTCGTTTCTCATCGGCGGCGTGGCGGAGAACTTCGGTACAAGCTTTCAACTGCGCTCCACGCGCACCTTTATCGTCGAAGGCGATGAGTATGACACGGCCTTCTTCGACAAGGGTCCGAAGTTTCTGCATTATTTTCCCGACGGACTGATTCTGACCCACGTCGAGTTTGACCACGCCGACATTTATACCGACCTGGCCGCTGTAAAGACGGCCTTCAAGCGGCTGGTGAATCTGGTTCCGCGCCGTGGGCTTATCGTCGCGTATGACAACAGCGACAATGTAAGCGAGTGCGTGGCCGGCGGCTTCTGCCGTGTCGAGCGCTACGGTTTCGGCGAATCTTCCGACTGGCGCATTCGGGCGCTGCGGCCCGATGCCGGCCTGACGCGCTGGGAGGTCTGGCACGCTGGAGCATTGTGGGCCGAGTTGGCGATGGCCATGGCCGGCGAACACAACGCACTGAATGCGACCGCGGCAGCCGCGCTGGCCTCGGGGCATGGCATCGGCAAAGAGGCCATCGTTGCGGCGCTGGCCAGCTTCAAGAGCGTCAAGCGGCGGCTGGAGGTGCGCGCCGTCCTCAACGGCATCACCGTCATCGACGACTTTGCGCATCATCCCACGGCTATTCGCGAGACGCTGCGGGCGCTGCGCTCCGTTTATCCGCAATCGCGCTTGTGGGCGGTGCTGGAGCCGCGCTCAAACACGCTGCGCCGCAAGGTGCTTGAAGACGATCTCATCGAAAGCCTCCGCCAGGCCGACCGCGTTGTACTGGCCGGCGTCTATCAGCAGCAGCGTATTCCCGAGCCCGAGCGCCTGCATCCGGAAGAGGTGGTGCGCGCGCTGAACGCCGCCGGAACCCAGGCCGAGCTCTGCGCGGATGTGAAGGCCATCGTCAACAGCATCGCGCCGCAGCTTGCCCCCGGCGATGTGGTCGCAATCCTCTCCAATGGCGGCTTCGACGGCATCTATGAGAAGCTGCCCGCGCGGCTTCGGGAGCAGTTTCCAGACGGCGGAAGGCAGGCATGATCTCCTCGCTCATCTTCATCGCCACCATGATCGTCACCGGGCTTCCCACGGCGGCGCTCTTCATTCCCTGGTGCTGGATCACCGGCAATGTGCTGCCGCTCTACAAAGGCACGCGCTTCATGCTGGCCAGCAGTTGCCGCCTGGCCGGCGTGCGTTTTCGCGTCGTGGGGCTGGAAAGCGTGCCGAGCGACAGGGCTTGCATCTTCATGGCCAACCACGTCTCCAACCTCGACCCGCCAGCGCTGATCTCGCTGATTCCCGGTCGCACCTCGGCCTTCATGAAGCGCTCGCTGATGCAGTTGCCGATTCTGGGCACGGGCTTCCGCCAGGGCGAGTTCATTTCCGTAGACCGCAGCGGCAATGCGGCCGCCGCCAAAGAGAGCGTGGCCGCGGCGCAGCGTGTGCTGGCCAAGGGCATCCACATCACCACATTTGTTGAGGGCACCCGTTCCCGCGACGGCCGCATGCTGCCCTTCAAGAAAGGCCCGTTTTTTCTGGCCATGAACGCAGGGGCTCCGTGCATTCCGGTGTCAATTTATGGCACGGAAAAAATTCTGGGCAAGGGCGGCCTGCGCATGACTCCCGGCGACGCGCATATCGTCTTTCATCCGGCGATCGATCCGGCAGGCTTTGCCACGCGCGATGAACTGATGCAGGCAGTTCGCGCGGCCATTTCTTCCGGCTTGCCGGAGTGGATGCGGAATTGAAATCATGCGCCTATCCCACGATAGCCGCAAAGACAATAACGCGGGTATGGCGGGCCGCCAATTTATTGCAACAGTATCGGCTCGTTGCCCTTCAGCTCTTCGGTTGGGATCATGACAGCGGCGGCTACTTCCGCATAGCCTTCTCCGCGGCTCGAAGAACCTTCACGTCAAGCAGATCCTGGTCGCGACCTGCGGCGAGTTTGTTGCGGATCAGGTCTTCGCGAGAAATCACACTAGCCACGATCTCTTCGTCAAAGACGCCCTCGATGCGGTGTGCCCATGCTTCATCGAAGGTGACTCCGTCGATGCGTTGAAGAACATCGATGCGGTTGGGAGGCATTCCAATCTGAAGCGTGGTGCCATCGGTGAAGTCCTCTTCGGTCATGCCCGCAAGGGGTGCGCCGAATTGAGCCAAAGCCCGAAAGACCGCCTTCGCATTCTCCGGATCGGACTTGATGAAGAGGTCGAGGTCCTTGGTAGCGCGCGGCTCCGCATGAACACCATAGGCGTGACCGCCAATGATGAGATACGTGGCCGCATTAGCGTTGAGCAAGCGAAGAAGGTCTTTGAAGTCCTCGGTGAGCATCGACGGCTACTCCTTTGAAGCTCTTTTTGAAAGCATATGCCGCTTCGCTGAGTTCGCAAACAGCCGCAAGCCGCTCCGCCACTGGCCGGCTCTGCCAATAGCGATAGGTTTGGGCCTGCTGCTCTTCGAGGTCAGTCACCTTGCGGATTGTCTTGTCCATGGTCATGGTACACATCCACTATTATTTTGTTACTGATCCTTGGTCTCAAAATCGAGAACTGGGGCACCCGGCCAGCTTCATGTGTGATATTTTGGAGGTTTGATTTCCCACGAAAGATATTCTCCTTTTATTCTGGGGTCGTCATTATTTCTGTCGCAGCGCTCCACTCTATGAAAGTTATCAAAGTTATTTACTTCTTTGTCGTGCTCATCCAATATATGCAAATCCAGCCACCGAGGATTGACTCCATCAAATACCCAATTTGGTCTGGTTGCATGAATCCTTTTCATTTTTGCATCAAGCTCTGCCACTAGAAATTCTTCTTGCAGGGCTATCGGAGCCATTAATAAGAAATAAGATGTTAAGCCATTAAAATGCATTTCCTTTTCAATACCCTGAAGGCGACCAATTTTGGAGCTGAGTTGTTCATAATCCCATCCAGCATCACCCTTAGCTTCGATAAAGATCAGTGTATTATCGAAAGCAACAATAAAGTCGGCATCCTCTTGGGTGCCATTTACCAAACTTATGGCGACCTCAACCAATTTATTGGTGATCTTTTCTTTGGTGATCTTAACTAATTCTAGTATTGGGTTGCGTTGTTTCTTATATGCTTTTCTTTCGCCTTTACAGTTGAACAAGTGAAGAGCGGCAACAAGCCAGTCAAGGTGGTAATCCATCGCCCACCAAGCGTCCTTCGGCACTGTAATCGAAAGTCTCTCTTGTAGCGAATTACAAAATTCAGGATCAAGATCAAGTTTTCCGCTTTTTTCCCCAAGAGCATTTCTGATTAACCAATATCGTTCTTTACGGTTGAACTTTTTTAAAGCTTCAACAAGTGTCATTTTTACCTCAGGTGCGCCGGGTGCTCCAGGTCTCTATTCCGAGACCTGGGCGGCAATCGATGTTTAGTACAACAGCGTAGGCTCGTCGTCCTTCAACTCATCGGGCGGAATCATGACAGCGGGGGTTACCTTATCGTCGGTTTCCAGTTACAACGAATGTACCGCTATACCGCGTCGATCATCTCCATGCGCAGGCGTTTGCCGACGGCGCGGGCGGCGCGGGCGATGGTTTGCAGGTGGACGGCGCTGTTTTCCGGATCGAGTAAGCGGTCCAACTGTGAGCGGCTGGTGCCCATGCGCTCGGCCATGGTCTTCTTGCTGATCTTGCCGGCCTTCATCGCTTCCGCCAGTTGCCATGCGATGACTCGCTTGATGGCCGCAGCCTCGACCTCATCGAGAATACCCTCTTCTTCAAGAAAGCTGTCGAAGCTGGAGCCGCTATGGTCGAATGCAGGTTGTGTACTCATTTCAGCCCCTTCTCATGCTTGCGCATATTCTTGCGCGCCAGGTCAAGATCGGCATCCGGCGTAGCTCGTGTCTTTTTCACAATGCCGTGCAGCAATACCATTCTCTGCTTTCGATCAATGTAGAAAAAGACCCGCACGATGCGATTCCCCGGCAAAGGTGTCCTTACCTCAAACAAACCATCTCGAAGCGGACGACAGGTTGGCATACCAATCGGCCATCCGTATTCAACAGCCTTGATGTCTTCCCCGACTAAGCGGCGATCTTCAGCCGCCATCGCTCTGAGCCAACTCCGAACCGGCTCACTTCCCGCCTCGGTGCGATAGAAAATGGCAGGTATCCGCTTGAGTTGATCCTCGCTAACTGTACCACGAGCGGTACTTGCAAGCAACTTCAACTCCCTGGGATCCTGCCATAAAGGTTTCACTCTTTTCTCCTGTAAAACCTAACCCCCATTACTGCAACAGCGTAGGCTCGTCGTCCTTCAACTCCTCGGGCGGAATAATGACGGCGGCGGCGACCTTATCGTCGGTCTCCAGGTTGAGCAGGCGGACGCCCTGCGTGGCGCGGCCGGCGGCGCGGATGGTCTTGGTGTCAATGCGGATGATCTTGCCGAATTGGCTGATGACCATCAACTCGCTGGTCTCGCAGACCAGCAGAATCGACGTGGTTTTACCCACCTTCGATGTGGCTTTGAGGTTGGTCACACCCTGAGCGCCACGCGCAGTGAGTCTGTACTCATCAACGTCTGTGCGCTTGCCAAAGCCGTTCTCGGTAATGGTCAGAATGAGTTGCTGCGTGACGCCGAGCTTGCCATCCAGATTCTTGATGGCCTTGTACGCGTTATCGACGGCCTTTTCCGCGGCTTTGACGGCACCGGCATCCACTAGCTTATTCCTTAGATCCTCGCGCGCCTGAGTAAGAGCCTGCTGGGCTTCCAAATAACCCGTTCGAAGAGCTATCAGCTTTTCGGTGAGCCCCAAACGGGCGGCGCACTCATCACGCTCGACTTCGCACATGGGGGCGGAACTGGTTATCGCGGCGCCGATCACATAATCGCCCTTTTTGAGAGAGATGCCGCGGTTTCCGCCAGCGTTGCGACCCATGGGGCGCAGGCCGGCGCCGCTGCGGTCGGGATCGTATTCCTCGTCGAAACGGATGGCCATGCCGTCGCGCGTTGCAAGAAAGATAGTCTGCTTGCCGTTGGTAAGTCCGGCGGAAACGAGTTCGTCGTCCTTGTCGATGTCAATGGCAATGATGCCGCGAGCCATGACATTGGAAAAATCCTTGAGCGGCGTCTTTTTCACCGTGCCTTTTTGCGTCGCGAAGAAGATGAATTTGCCCTCTTCTTCAAGGTCGCGCACGGGCAGAATGGCGCGCACATTTTCGCCGGGTTGAAGGTCCAGCAGGCTCTGCATCGACTTGCCCTTGCCGGCCGCGCCCACGTCGGGAATCTCATAAACCTTGAGCCAGTAAACCCGGCCGGTATTGGTGAAGCACAGCAGAAACGCGTGCGTAGAATCGACGATCAACTGCGCGACAAAATCCTCTTCGCGCGTCTTCATGCCCATGCGCCCGGTGCCGCCGCGGCGCTGCTGGCGATAGATGCTGATCGGCGTCCGCTTGAGATAGCCCTGATGGCTCACCGTGACCGCGACCTGCGCGTCGGCGATCAGGTCTTCGAGTTGCAGTTCCGCACTTTCGTCGACAATCTGCGTACGGCGCACATCGCCGTACTTGTCGCGGACCTCTTCCAATTCCTTGACGATGACCGAGCGCAGCTTCTTCTCGCTGGCCAGGATCGATTCGTACTCGGCAATGCGCTCGCGGACCAGCTTGAGTTCGTTGAGCAGTTCGTCGATGGAGAGTTGCGTGAGGCGGTAGAGTTGCAGTTCCAGGATAGCGTCGATCTGACGCAGGGTAAGGCCTTTTTCCTCGTGCGGCAAACGCTCGCGATCGAGGTTGAGGACAATGTCTTTGCCCTTGCCCCATGCGTACAGATTTTCGCGTGCCTCAACGCGCGAGCCGGAACCGCGAATGAGTTTGATGACCGTGTCGAGATTGTCGAGTGCAATCTTCAGGCCTTCAAGTATGTGTTCGCGGGCGCGATCCTTGTTGAGCAGAAAGACGGTGCGGCGCTGCACTACGTCGATGCGGTGATCGATGAAGCAGCGAATGGCTTCGTCCAGACCCAGCTCGCGCGGCTGCCCATTGAGCACGGCGAGGAAGATCATCGAAAAGCTTTCCTGCATCTGCGTATTCTTGTAAAGCTGATTGAGCACGATCTCCGGCTGCGCGCCGCGCTTGAGCTCGATGACAATGCGCATACCGTCGCGATCGCTCTCGTCGCGCACGTCGCCAATGTCATCGACGATCTTGTCGTTGACCAGATCGGCAATGCGCTCGATGAGTTTGGATTTGTTGACCTGGTAGGGAATCTCGCTGACGATGATTGCCTGGCGTTCCTTGGTGAGGCTTTCAAGAGCGGTGCGGGCGCGCATCAGGAAGCGGCCGCGGCCGGATTTGTAAGCCGCCGGAATGCCGGATTTGCCGTAAAGAAAACCGCCAGTCGGAAAGTCCGGCCCCTGCACATGCTTCAAGACTTCCGCAAGGCCGGCGTTGGGATTCTCAACAAGTTCAATCGTCGCGTTGATCACTTCCGTCAGATTGTGCGGCGGAATGTTGGTGGCCATGCCGACCGCGATCCCGCTCGATCCGTTGACGATCAGCGTGGGAATGCGCGTAGGCAGCACCGTGGGCTCGTCGGTGGTCTCGTCGAAGTTGGGCATCATATCGACGGTTTCCATGTCGATATCGGCCATCATGGATTCGGCGATGCGCTCCATGCGGCACTCGGTGTAACGATAGGCGGCGGGCGGGTCGCCGTCGACGGAGCCGAAGTTGCCTTGGCCATCGACCAGCGGATAACGGAGCGACCAGGGCTGCGCCATGCGCACCAATGCGTCGTAGACGGAGGAGTCGCCGTGAGGATGGTACTTCTTCAGGCACTCGCCAACCACGCCGGCGCACTTGGAGTAGCGCTTGTTATGCTGGAGGCCTTCGCGGTCCATCGCGGTGAGGATGCGGCGATGCACCGGCTTGAGGCCGTCGCGGGCATCGGGCAGCGCGCGGCCCACGATGACCGACATCGAGTAGGCGAGATAGGAGCGGCGCATCTCCTCTTCGATATTCATCGAAATATAGTTGGTGCCGCTAGGCGGCGGCGTGCCGCCTTCAAGTGGGAGAAGTGGATTCTGATCGTCTGGCATAGTTTTTTCTTGGCTCGAAGAGAGGCGGCAGATGGCTTCCGGGAATCAGCAGGGCCGGACCGAACGAGCGTACTTCTATTTTACCCGCCGGAGGGGGGCTTTAGCAAGGAAGATTGAAAGAAACAAGTCCTTATTTTGCTTCAATTTATAGGCCTTACGAGCCAGCCTGACCGGGGCCTCTACCCCCTCATGCCGCGCGGCGGGTGACGGCCTTGGATTTGGCGGAGTTTCCAGCCTTCTTTTTCGCCTTGATTTTGACCTTTTTCTTGCTGGAATTCTCGCCAAGTCCCGCCAGAATCACTGGCGGCCCGTCAGGAAACTTGACCATCAGCGTCAACTCTCCACCCACGCCCTCCACGTAACTCCGCAGCGTGGAGAGATAAAGGTCCGAACGCTTTTCGATGCGCGAGACACCCTCTTGGCCAATCTTGAGCTTCTTCGACAAGCGTGTTTGGGTAAGTTTGCGAACTCGGCGCACCTCACGCAGGTTCAGTTCTTCGGCGATCAACTCCGCTGCCATCTGCTCGATCTTTTTGCGGCGCTCTTCAGGCAGCTGTTCGAGAATTTCTTCTAGCGAGACTGTCATTTCTTACTCCGTTTCTCATCCATGCTCATTAAGTAACGACCATAACGCGCATCGGCGACTCTGATTAGCGCCGAGTAGAATCGTTCTTTGGAGATGCCGGTTTTGCTTCCGCCGGTCAACAGAATCGCCTTGCGTCTTGGATCAAATGCAAAGGCAATCCTCCAGACCCCGTCCTCGGCTTCCACTCGAAGTTCCTTCATGTTGGGATAATCGGATCCTTTGAGAGTATCAACACTCGGCCGTCCAAGCGAAGGTCCGAATAGCCGCAACTTGGCGAGTGAACTGAGTACCGCATCCTGAACCACCTCGGACCATGTACCATATTCGCCGAAGAACTCTTCGTGGAAGACAACTTCCCACTTCATTTTCATAGTATGCCTCCAAATGCCTAATGTCGTCAAGTGCATTATTTATCCGCGCCGCTCCTACAACAGCCCCGGCAAACTTAGCCCGCAGAAGACAGCCTGCAGCAGCACAATGGCCGCGCCGGCACAGAGCGCCAGCCTGCCCCTGGGGCCATCGTAGGCGTCGGCAAAGACTCCTCCGATAAAAGTAAGCAGAAACGGCAGCGCCCAAAGCCACGGGCTGCCGGGCGCACCCGTCATTGTCAGAGTTACCAGGATCGTAGCGCAAATCAACGGAGTTGTATTCCCGAAGTAGCGTGAGCGCGGCAGGCCAAAATAAAGCAGGACCGCGGCGGTCGCACCCACCGTGATGCCGGCATTGGGCAGCGCGGAGAAGAGACGCCGCGCCGGGTCAAACGAAACCCAGAGCAAGCCCGCCGCGGATTGAAAGACGTAGCTGAAGGCATCCAGCGAGAAGCCGTAGCAGGCGAAGAGCGCAAAGAAAGCCCCTGCCACCGCGATCAGCACAACCGGCAGCACCTGGCTTCTGTGCCCTTCGGCCACCCAGAGCATCAGCGCCAGGCCCAGTAGCGCCACCACCGGCAGCGCGGCAACGTGCGCGGTGGCAGCCAGCGTAAAGGCCGCCATCAGCAGCAGAATGCGCGGACGCCATTTTCGTCTGGGCCCTTGCATTGCATGAGCCACGCCGATGCAGGTGTAGACGCCGCCGTAGACGCCCAGCGCCGCCAGCAGCTCGGGATTGGGCGCAACGCAGGCTCGCAGAACGGCCGGCGAGAAGCAGTAGAGCGCCAGAGCCGTGTAGCCGCCCAGATTGCCGTAAAGCCGCCGCGTCACCCACCACAGGCCGCCGCCCAGCAGGCAACCGGCAGCCAGAAACGGCAGGCGCAGCAGCAGCAGAATGTGCGTAAGCTGGTGGCGCAGCTCCCACGCTGATAACTCGCCGCCGGTCTGCACGACGCGGTTTTCCGGCTTGCGAAAGTGGTCCAGCCCGCGCTCGGCCAGCAAATTCAGCGTCAGCGGCAGACCGGCCAGCCGGTAGGCCAGAATGCCGTCGCGAATGTTGCCGCAACTGGTAAAGTAGCCGGCCAGCGGCGGGGCGCCCTCCCACATCTCGCGGCCGCAGCGGGCGTATTGGTAGTCGCGATCGGTCAGCGACTGGCGGGCGGTCAGCCAAAATCCTTGAAGAAGAAAGACGGCCAGCAGCCCTGCCGCAATCTGCTGCGGGCGATTGAAGCGGAAGCGCCGAAGTACTCCAAAGCGATGCGTCGTCATGCTCTCAGAACAGCTTCCAGTCTAAACTCCCGTGGCTTCCTTCGCCCTGAAAATGGCCAGCCCCAGCCGGAAAGCTCTCCCGGCCGGGGCTGTCGTTGCGCAAAACAATTCGGCAGGAAGATCTTGTAAGCCGAATTCTGTCGTGTGCGGTCATTCCTCTAGGCGCCGCGTTGCCGCGGACACTCATCAGCGACCTACCCGGAGGTTTCGGCGTCCCGCGGACGGCAGCCCGTGTAGTGCTGGGTATCCGCAGATCGTTCAGAGCCGCCTGAGCGCGTCGGGCCGATGCGCAGCGGAGCCTGGCTCTTGGCTCGCGCTTCCCTCCCTATTTGGTCTTGCTCCGTGTGGGGTTTACCCTGCCCCGGCC
>CAZDYU010000093.1:0-1936 GCA_964509755.1 uncultured Occallatibacter sp.
CCAGATGGACGAGGATTACGTCCGCGCGCTGGCCTACGGGCTGCCTCCGACGGCGGGCGAGGGCATCGGCATCGACCGGCTGGTGATGCTGCTGACTGGGTCGAGGTCGATTCGGGATGTGATTCTGTTTCCGCTGATGCGAAACAGAGATCAGAGATCAGAGATCAGAGATCAGGGGACGGAAGAGCCGGCTGGTTGAGGTATGTGCTATCCCACCCTAGCGACAAAAACAAGAACGCCGCGAGGATGGGGCACTCAGGAAATCAAGCTACGAAAAACATCCCTCAGGGGCTAAAGCCCAACATTGATATGATTGGCTTTATCGGCCCGACTAAAGTCGTGCCCTGGTTACAAAGCCATTGGGAATTGCCTCTTGAAGAGTTTTTCCGCAGCCTGTAAAGTCCGGCAGGATTTGTGGCATTTGCGGCACGACTCAAGTCGTGCCCTTTCAAAGCATCGTCTTAACCATAGTTTACGGCATGGTAAAGTCGTGCCCTTTCAAAGTATGAACTGCATGGAACATCAATCCCGTTCGAGCTTTTCAAAACGTGCAACGGGTTTAGCTTAGAGCTAGAAGCTAAAAGCTAGGAGCTGTATTTGAACATTCTCTTCATCGGCGACATCTTTGGCAGCGCGGGGCGGCGGATTGTGCGCGAACATATCGGGTATCTGCGCGAGGCGCACAGCGTGGAGCTGATTGTCATCAACGCCGAGAACGCGGCCGGAGGCTTTGGGCTGACGCCGCAGCTTGCCGAGGAGTTCTTCGATCTGGGCGCGGATGTGCTGACCACCGGCAATCATGTCTGGGACAAGCGCGAGTTGATCGACTACATGAACGTGCCCGACGACAGCGACGGACGCGGACGGCGCATACTGCGGCCGGCGAATCTGCAGCCGGGCGTGCCGGGTTGGGGCGTTTTTGAGGGAACCACGCAAAAAGGTACGCCCTACGCAGTCGTTCAACTGCAAGGCTGCGTCTTTATGAATACCACCAACGATCCTTTTCACGCCGTCGATGCGCTGCTGGCCGGCGTAAAGGCAAAGGTCATTCTGGTGGACTTTCACGCCGAGGCGACGAGCGAAAAAAATGCGATGGGCTGGTATCTGGATGGGCGCGTGACGGCGGTGCTGGGCACGCATACGCATGTGCCGACCGCCGATGAACGCGTACTGCCAGGCGGCACTGCCTACCAGACCGATGTGGGCATGAGCGGTCCATACGACAGCGTAATCGGCGTGGAGCGGGAGCTGGTGCTGAAGAAGTTTCTCACCGGCATGCCGAGCAAGTTCGAGGCAGCCAAGGGGAACCCGAAGATGTGCGCGGCGCTGGTGGCTTGCGACGCGAAGACTGGGCGGGCGACGCGGATTCAGCGGATCATGCTGGGGGAGTGACCGGGACAGTTGTTAGTACCCGTTGTTGCATAGCTTGATGGGGGTTGTGGGCATTTGCGGACTATGGACGATGCTGGCCACGGAAACTTCCCTCAGGGGCTATACAGGCAGCGAAAAAAGGCCAGTTTAACTACAGAAATGGCTGATAATTCCCTCGGTGGCTAAAGCCAACGTTGATAAGGCAGGGGTTATGTACGGGCTAAAGCCCGTACCCTTCACCCTAAAGCCAGTACCCTTCACCCTAACGCCCGTACCCTTCACCCAATTGAGCTCATCCGCAGCCTGTAAAGCCCGGCCTTTATCTTGTTCAGCTTGCGGCACGACTAAAGTCGTGCCCTTTCAAAGCATCTAGTTGATTTGGTATCCGGCAACTGACCACTTAACACAAACCACTAACCACTGCTCACTGACAACTAACAACTGACCACTGACAGCTGCTCACTGACAACTGATCACTGCTGCGGGACGGGTTTGCCTTGGACTTCTGTTGGCTTGATCAGGATTACCTTGCCGGGTTTGAGCGGGGTATTGGGCGAGACAGTCT
>CAZDYU010000093.1:2036-18382 GCA_964509755.1 uncultured Occallatibacter sp.
GGCTTGATCAGGATTACCTTGCCGGGTTTGAGCGGGGTATTGGGCGAGACAGTCTTCACCTTGGGATCGGCAGAAGGCTGGGGAACGACCTTGCCTTCGACCTCAGTTGGAGTCACGCTAACTACCTTGTCGCTGGATCTGGGGCGGGGCGTGTGCGTGGCGGCGAGCAGCTTTCCCTTGCCGTCGAAGGTCATTGTCCAATCCATGGGGCGGGGTCGCGCATTGGTGTCGGTAAACGAGATGACGGCGCCTCCCTGGACGGGAATTTCAAGCGTAGGCGGCGGGGTGGCGGGCAGAATTTGTGCTGCTAGCTGCTCCGGCGTGCCGGTTTGCGGATGCGCGCCGGCCAGGGCGGCATAGCACAATCCAGTAGCCAGCCAGCCGGCATTTTTCCGCGCGCCTTCTTCTTCCAGAATGCGATTGAAAGCGGCGATGGTGAGGGCGTTGACTGGCGCGGGCGAGAAGAGCGAATAGCCGCGGCGCAGGATGGGAATGATGCGCACATGGCCCGAGCCGTTGCGCGGGATCGACGCGGAAAAGACGCTAATATCGCCTTTGCCGCTGTCGCGCGTGAAACGCAGGAAGAGATGATTGGGCAGGGCGGAACAGAGGAGCTGCTCTTGAGCCCAGTTGGTGAGCTTGAAGTCGAAGTCCTCGGCGGTGGCGCGCTCGGCAATGGCGGGCTGCGAGGCTGCGGCGAGTTCGCGATCCGTCTGGCTCATCTGATCGGCAGAGAGGAATGCGATGGAAGAAGCGGAGCCGGGCGCGCCGCCGGGGGGGAAGGGCATGGGGCGCTGCGCGGGCACGGTGGCCGGGCTGGGCTGAGGCGCGGGGAGGGACTGGCCAGTCTGCGAGACGGCGGGGGCGCTGAGCAGAGCAAAGGCGATGATTGCGGGAAGAATGCGTTTGCGTTCCATGCTGCCCTTAGCGTATCACCGCGGGGAGGGGCTTGTGGTTCGGCAATGGGGCGAGACTATGGTGTTGTGGTATCCCGCACTTTTCGCAAAAGAGCGCGGCAAGGCCGGCGCTACTTCTCTGATCGAGAAGCTTCAAATCAGGGCTATCTGGGGCGGAGGGACTTGATGGCGGCGGGGAGGCGCTCTTCGATGAGGCGGGCGCGCTCGGCTGCAATGCCGCCCAGGTAGGAGGGCGCGGGCGTGGCCGTCATTACCAGCAGCAGGGCAATCACCGAGAAGCAGAGCCCCGCGATTCCTGCCGAAACCAGCATGTGATAGGTATCGGCGACATCCAAGCCGAAGACATTGAAGGCGAAGTGCTCCAGCGGCTTGATGTGCTTGAGGACGGCGAGCGCGAAGAGGAAGAAGAAGACCGCGAGCGAGGTGAGGACGGCCAGCGTAACATCCAGCCCGCGATGAAAGCTCTGCCGGGCGCGGCAGCGGGGGCATTCGATGAAGTGCTGCTCGTAGTCCTTGCGCATCTCCGGGGTAATTCCAGAGATGTCATACCGCCAGCTTGCCAGAATAGCGCCGACGACTCTGTCCGTGCATCCGTTACTTGCCATATTCGTTAGACTCACTTTGCAAAGGATAGTTCCACCGCCAGGTATTGCGCGGCTCTCGGGGCAAGGAAAGGCTTCAATATTGAAAAGGACCGCCTGGAGCATTTTCGCCCGGCTGGTCTGTTTTGCATCGTCCAAGGCGCAATGCCCTAGCGTCTCCCTTGCCAATCTACCTGGTACAGAGTGATGCCCTTATCCTACGATTGTAACTTATAACACTAAAAGTAAATAGATGGAAGGGGTTCGTGCTGGTTGGCCAGCAATAATTTATTGGCGTACAAACTGGCGCGGCCATTGAGGGCGGCTTCCGCGGCCACTTTGGCCAGCTCGGGAAGATTATTGCTTTCAGAGAGATGAGCGAGGATTACGTAGGCGGCCTGGCCGTCGTAATCCTGCTCAAGAAAGCCCGCCGCCGCTTCATTGGAGAGATGGCCTACGCGAGAGAGGACGCGCTGCTTGACGGCCCAGGGGTAAGGGCCGTCGCGCAGCATCTCCAGATCGTGGTTGGACTCAAGCAGCAGCAGGTCAAGGGCTTGAAGCTGGGCTCGGACGTTGGGCGGGATGTAGCCCAGATCGGTGGCAAAACCCATGCGGACGCCCTCGGCGCGGAAGACAAAACCGACGGGGTCGGCGGCGTCATGGGGGATGGTGAAGGGGCTGACGGCAATGTCGCCTATTTCAAAGGGCTGGCCGGCCTGGAAGTACTGGACGGCGGGGAGCCAGGTGGGGTCTTTGGGCTTGGCTTCTGGAGCGGGCTCGGCGGACTGGGTTGGCGCTTCGGGGATTGCGGCGGCTGGGGAGGCATCGATCAGGTCGCTCTCGTCGGGGAGATCTTCTTCGGCAGTCGCCTCAGCCTCGGCCTGGCGCTCGGCGGCTTGCTTGCGAATCTGCTCCATCCACTGCGCGTATGTCATATGTTTGCGCGGGGAGAGCCAGCGCATCCAGGCGCGGTGGGTGGCCTCAGTAAAGTAGACGGGAATGCCGAGTTTGCGCGCGGTGACGGCGACGCCGCCGACGTGGTCGGAGTGCTCGTGGGTGATGAGGATGGCGTCGAGGGATTCAGGCTCCTCGCCGGCCAGCTTCATGCGGCGGAAGAGCTCGCGGCAACTGAGGCCACAATCGACCAGAAGCCGCGTCCGGCCGCTGCTGACAACGGTCGAGTTGCCCTTGGAGCCGGAGGCGAGGACGGTGAAACGGACCATGGATTGAGAATAACCGAAAGGCAGGGAATAGGGTTCAGGGAACAGAAAGGCCCGTACGCGAACCCCTTCTTATGTCGAGTAGTCGGCGTTGATGGAGACGTATTCGTGGGTGAGGTCGGTGGTCCAGAAGAGGCAGCGGCCCGTGCCTTGGTGAAGCTGGATGGCGATAGAAAACTCGCGCTGGGAGATGTAGGCGTGTGCGGCGGCCTCGTCGTAGCCGGGCGCGCGGCCTCCGTTGCGGCAGATAAGGAGCGAGCCGAAGTCGATGTCGAAACGCTCGGGGTCGATTTGCGCGCCGGAGTAGCCGATGGCGGCGGCGAGACGGCCCCAGTTGGGATCGCAGCCTGCCCAGGCGGTCTTGACCAGCGGCGAGTGGGCGATGGCGCGGGCGACTTTGAGCGCGTCGGCGTCCGAGGCCGCGCCTTCAATTTGCAGTTCTACAACATGGGAGATGCCTTCGCCGTCGGCGACGACCTGGCGGGCGAGCGAGGTGCAGACCTGAGCGACGGCGGCGGCAAAGGCGGCGTTGTCCGCGCCGACAACCGCGCCGCTTGCGCCCGAGGCAAGCAGCAGCACGGTGTCGTTGGTCGAGGTGTCGCCATCGACCGAGATGCGATTGAAGCTGGGCTCGATGGCCGCGCTCAGGTAGGTGTGCAGATCGGCGGGCTCAACGGCGGCGTCGGTCAAAATGTAAACCAACATCGTAGCGTGGGGGACGAGTTGGGGATAGATCATGCCTGCGCCTTTGCAGAAGGCGGCGATGCGGACTTCCTTTTTCTGGCCTTCGGGGTTCTTGATTTCGAGGCGGGCGAAGGCGGTTTTCTCGACGGTGTCGGTGGTGAGGATGGCTTGGGCGGCTTTCTGGAAGTGGTCGAAATCGGTGCCGAGATTGGCGGCGAGGGCGGGCAGCGCGGCGATGAGCTTTTCCGCGGGCAACGGGACGCCGATGATGCCGGTGGAGGAGGGAAAGACCTCTTCTGGGCGGCAGGCGAAGAGCTGGGCGGCGGCTGCGCAGGTGGCACGGGCGGCGTCGAGTCCAGCCTGGCCGGCGGCGCAGTTGGCGTTGCCGGAGTTGATGATGGCTACGCGCACATGGCCACCTGTCGCGCGCAGATTCTCCTTGTCCACGATGAGCGGAGCGGCGGTGACGCGGTTGGCGGTGAAGGCCGCTGCTGCCGCGGCGGGTGCGTCGGCGGCGATGAGGGCAAGGTCGGCGCGTCCGCTGGCTTTGAGGCCGGCCTTGGCTGCGCCGAAACGGAAGCCGCGAGGGAGGAGGCGTTGGGATGCGATTTCTGTCATGGGATTCAACCCATTTAATCTAACAGGCGAGGGGTGGAATGATCGAAGGCGGCGGTGAAGAGGCGGGAATTTCCGGTTGGAGCGAGATTCAGGGTGGCGAGTTTCTGGAACTGCGGCAGGTGAATGTGGCGCGCGGCGACCGAGTGGTGCTGCACGATGTGAATCTGACGATCAAGGCTGGCGAGCATGTGGCGATTCTGGGGCCCAATGGCTGCGGGAAATCGACGCTGATTTTGACCATGACCTGCCAGATTTATCCGATGGTTGAGCCGGGAATGGCCGTGCGGATCTTTGGCCGCGAGCGCTGGGATCTGACGCAACTGCGCAAGCACTTTGGCGTGGTGGCGGCGGGCGTGGCGGGCGAGTTGCCGGGTGAGCGGACGGCGGTGACAACGGGGCTGGACGCGGTGATTGCCGGATTCTTTTCCGCCTCGACGCTATGGCCGAATCTCCATGTGACGGCGGAGATGCGGGAGCGGGCCGTCGAGGCTCTCGATCGGATGGAGGCGGCGCACCTGGCTGACCAGTTGGTGGGGACGATGTCTGCCGGGGAGCGGCGGCGGATTCTGATTGCGAGGGCGCTGGTGCATCGGCCTCGGCAACTGCTGCTGGACGAGCCATCGAATGCGCTGGACCTGGCCGCGCAACGCGAGCTGCGCCAGAGCCTGCGGCGGCTGGCGCAAGAGGGCACGGGGCTGGTGCTGGTGACGCACCACCTGGGCGATATTCTGCCGGAGATCGAGCGGATAATTCTGATGCGCGGCGGACGGATTGTGGGCGACGGGCCGCGCTCCGAACTGCTGACCGAGGCGCGCCTGAGCGAACTTTTCCATGCGCCGGTGCGGATTGGGCGCGATGAGGAGTGGCTGCATAGCTGGTAACCACCTGCGGTGGGGCGGACGCTCGCTACTCGCTCGCAGGAGAGTTGTGGTATCTCAAGTCCGAAAAGCCGGAGCTGTGGCACCCCGGCACCTGCGGTGGGGCAGACCACCTGCGGTGGGGCAGACGCTCGCTACTCGCTCGCAGGAGGTTCTTTGTATCTCATCCGAAAATATGGGCAAGCGGCAGACTGGCTATTTGCTCCAGAAGTTATACTTCCAGATGCACCACAGGGCACGAAAGCCATCTCGCCAACCAACCTTTTTTCCTTCCGCGTAGGTGCGGCCGGTGTAGGAGATTCCAACCTCGTAAATTCGCAGCTTCGCCTTTGCTATTTTGGCCGTAATCTCCGGTTCGAAACCGAAGCGGTTTTCTTTAATCCGGATTTTCTGAATCACCTCGCGGCGGAATGCTTTGTAACATGTCTCTATATCGGTGAGGTTTAAATCCGTGGCCATGTTCGAACACATGGTAAGAAAGTTGTTGCCGACCGAATGCCAGTAATACAAGACACGGCATGCGCCGATGCCTCCACGAAACCGCGAACCGTACACCACGTCCGCCTTGCCGGCAAGGATCGGTTCGATCAACCGGCAATACTCGGCCGGGTCGTATTCCAGATCCGCATCCTGAATGATAACGATCTCCGAAGTTGCGTGCGCAATGCCAGTGCGCAACGCCGCGCCCTTGCCCTGGTTCACTTCGTGGCGGATGAGCTTGATGCGCGGTTCGGTTTGCGCGATCAGCTGAAGCTGGTTCCATGTATCGTCTTGCGAGCAATCATCCACGACGATTAGTTGCCGCACGGGACGCTGCGCCAACACCGTCTCAACGACCTTGGCCACGGTAGCGGCCTCGTTATAGACAGGCATCACCGCCGCAATGCAAGGTTCTATTTCGTCATTGGAATTCATTGCAAATATCCTAACATTATCTTTCTTGTTATGTTCAAGGTGCAAAAGCAGGCAGTATCATGCTCTGTATTTCCTAACTCGCCGGCGACGTTCAAGGATGGATCTTGTATTCCGAGAATCTCAGAAGCCGGCAGCGAGTTGCCAGCCGGAGCCGTTGTCTCGTGTACGATAACAGATGTTTATCGACGGCTGAATCTTCAAACTGTTCCCGGCGAAAAGACTGAGAGAGAACCAGGATGACAAGGGCACGGCTCGATGGTCTTTATTTCCTACTGATAGGCAGCGCCATGTTTGTTTTGCTGGGCGTCTTCTTGCAGTACGCTCTTCCTACGTCGCTGACAGATTTCAAGGCGCTTTACTATCCCGCGCGATGCCTGATTCAACATCATGACCCTTACATGCAAGGCGAGGTATTGCGCATCTACCAAGCGGAAGGAGGAAACCGCGCATCGGAAACCGCGGCAAGCCGCCAGAACGCGACTCAAGCCGTATACCCGCCCACCTCACTTTTTTTCACGGCTCCCCTCGCGATGCTCCCTATTGAGCCAGCGCAAATACTTTGGTTAACGCTCACCTTTGGAAGCCTCATCTTTGCCTCGTGTCTGATCTGGAATCTTGGGGCGGATTACGCGCCAATCCTCTCTGGGGTTCTGATCGGCTTTCTGCTTGCCAACAGTGAAATCCTGATTGTTACAGGCAATTCTGCTGGAATAGCAATAAGCCTCAGCGCGGTGGCCGTCTGGTGCTTTCTGAGGGAGCGGTTTATTGTGGCCGGCATTGTCTGTCTTGCAATCAGCCTCGCGGTCAAACCGCACGATGCGGGCCTGATCTGGCTCTATTTTTTATTGGCGGGCGGAGTTTACCGAAAACGCGCGCTGCAGAGCCTCCTCGCGATGCTTGTCCTGAGCCTGCTGGGGGTCCTGTGGGTTTGGGCAGTTGCGCCGAACTGGATGCAGGAGATGCACTCCAACCTTTTGGCATTTGCGGTACACGGCGGCACCAACGACCCCAGAGCTGGAGCAATGGGCCCGGAGGGAGTCATCGACCTGCAATCGGTCATAAGCTCCTTCCGGGACGATCCGCGCATCTACAACCCGGTCAGCTATCTCATGTGCGCGCCGGTCTTCCTTGTTTGGGCCTACGCGACTCTTCGGTCTCGCTCTTCGCGGGCCAGGACCTGGCTGGCGCTTGCGGCAATATCGGCTTTTTCCTTGCTCCCTGTCTATCATCGGCAGTATGACGCCAAGCTCCTGCTGCTCACAATCCCTGCCTGCGCGCTGCTCTGGGCAGAGGGCGGCATGATCGGACGGCTAGCACTGCTGGTGAGCACCGCCGGGGTGGTGGTGACTGGAGATATGCCTTGGGCAATTATCCTTGGTTTGATACACAACCTGCACATGCCCACGACGGGAGTGTCCTGGCAGATACTGATGGCTGCGCTGACCCTGTCAGCCCCGCTGGTCTTGCTGGTTACAAGCGTCTTTTATCTGTGGGCCTACGCGCGCAGTGGCTGTCTCCAGAGCCTCCCTCCAGGCGATAGGGAAGATTTGCGCGGCAATGCCAGTGCGGTGAGTTAGAAGTCGTCGCAGAATTCAGTACATGGAAACGCAGATTCTTCGACTCACCACCCCCAAACTGAAGAGCGTTTGGGGCCTCGTTCGCTCAGGATGACAGGCCATTTTGTATACGGGGAATGGTCATAGGATATGGGAAAATCGTCGCTGATCCCTGCTTTATTTGTAGCGGCGGGTGGCTTTGAGGACTACTGAGAAGACGCCGGATTCGTCGCGGGCTAGCTGCAGGGAGACGTGGCGGTTGATGGCGATCTCAGCCTGGATCAATTGCTGGCTGGTGGTGTTGACGTTGGTGGCGTAGGTGAGGGTAAGGTTGCGGCCTAACTGCTCTTCGACGATGATGCGGGAGGTGGAGTTGCCGAAAGCGCCGAGGTAATTGGGGTCGACTTTGACGGAGCCGGCACCGAAGAGCTTTTGCACGCGGGAGCTGACGGCGGCGTTGAGCGCGCCACCGAGCAGGGCGTCGGTGGTGGGGTTGGTCAGTTGCTGCTGCTGCTGTTGCGTGTAGATGCGCTGCTCGCTGCCGGTGCGTCCCAGGGCAAGCAGGGCGACGACGTCGGCCTCGGGCAGGGGAGGGTCGCTGCGGTAGGAGACGTTCATCTTCTGGGTGGTGCCGTGCAGGCCGAGGGTGATGTCGTAGTCCTCGACGCGGGCCGAGGCGTTGAGGTCGATGTTGGGCTCGATGCGCACGGGGTTGGTGAAAGTGATGTCGCCGCGCTGCAAGTCATAGCGCGTGCCGGCGAGGATGGCGCTGCCCTCGGTGATATTGATGCGTCCCAGCAGCGAGGGCGAGGCGACGGTTCCGCGGAGGCGGAGATCGACGTTGCCGGCGAGCTTGGCGTAGGCGTTCTGGAAGTTCAACTGGGGCGATGAGGCGAGGTGCACATCGAGGCGGATGTGATTGCTGGGCGCGTCGGGCGGCGCGATGGTTTCAACGGAATTGGCCTGCGCGGCCAGGGCTGTCATGTCGAAATCCGGGCTGACGGTGAAGCGGGTGATGAGCACATTGCCGGTGAGCAGAAGATTGTTCTGGACGCCTTGCAGTTGAAAGGAAGCGTCGGCGAGAGAACTGACACCTTGCGGGTAGCGGATGCGAATTCCAGTGCCGGTGGCGACGAGGTTTGCGAAGAGTCCGTGCTGGTAGGCCAGATAGCCGGCAACGCTCAACTGGCCGCCTCCGGTGACGGCAGTGAGCGACTTGACTTCGAGGCGATTCTGGCTGAACTCGAGAGTACCGTGAAGCTGGCTGAGGCCGTTGGGAATGTCTTCAAGCGAGAGCGCGGCGTTTTGGATGTCGATGCGGCCACGGAAGCCGGGATTGGCGAGCGGGCCGTGGGCCTCGATCTGGAAGGTGGTGTTTCCACTGGCGGTGAGGTCGGGGTCGAAGGTCTCGGCAACGGCTAAATTGATGGCCCCGCTGGCGGCAATGTCGAGTTGACGATTGTCTTTGAGGGAGAGGCTGCCCTCGGCGCGCAGGTCGGTCTGGTCGCCGGTGATGTGGATCTGGTCGAGATGGATGAGGGAGTGGTCGAGGGTGGCATGAACGCTGCCCTGGCTCTGCAAATGCACGCCAGAGAGGGTAACGGCCAACTGCTGGAGGCGGGCCTCGCCGCGCATCTGTTCAGGGTGCGCCAAAGAGCCGTCAAAGGTGACGGTACCGGCCAGCGCCGAGTCTCCGCTGAGGCCGCGAATATGCGCGAGTTTCAGGAGCGTACCGATGTTGAAGCGGGAAAAATCCAGTTGCGCGTGGGTGGAATAGTCGCCGGAGAGAGCGGTCTTGCCGTGGGCGGAAAGATCGGTACCTTCGAGCTGAGTGGTCAGGTCGTAGGTGGCGGCGCGGTTGGCGGTGCGGGCGTCGAGCGCCAGGCTGCCCAGGGATTGGCCGCTGACGGCCAGGCCGGCCAGGGTCATGTGCGCGTTGAGGCGCGGGTCGTCGAGGGTTCCGGCGCCTTGGACGGTGAAGCCGAGTGTGCCCGCGGCGTCCAGGCCCTGAGTGCGCAGGGTTTCAAGGCGGGCGACATCGATGCCGGAGGCTGTGGCGTTCAACTGGAAGCGATGCGAGGCGAGATCGAAGCTGCCGGTGGCGGCGATCTTGCCGGAGTCTTCATTTGCTGTAACCGAGGTGAGGCGAACGAGCTGATTCGAGACCGAGCCCTGAGCGCGGATGCGGGCGACGGGTTCGCCGAAGACGCTGCCCTTGTCCATCTCGATCCATCCTGAGCCGTCGAGCGCGCGAAGGGAACCGTCGAGCTGAAGCTGGGCATTGAGCGTACCGGCGACGGGCAGCTTTTGGGCAAAGAGGGGCCGCAGATCGTCGATGGCGACCTGGCCGGCGTGGAGGCGGAGATGCAGCAGGGAGCGCGCGTCAAAAGAAGGGACGGGCGCGGGGCCGTGCTCGGGGCCGCGGGTGGGAATAGGCGCGGCGGCGGCCAGGCTGCCTGCGAGGTCGATCTCGGAGTTGCCTCGATGCAGCATGGCGTGGGCGAGGTCGATGCGGGAGGATGAATAGCTGCCGGTGGCTTCGAGCGCGTCAAGCTGGATCGGCTTGGACGGGGCGGAGGCGGTGGGCGAGAGCGCCGCTAAATCGACGGTGAGTTGCGCGGTCTTCACCTCGCCTGTGAGGCGGGGATCGGCGAGGGAGTTTGTCCATGTGCCGTGGAACTCGGCGGGGCCGTTGAAGGCGACGGGCAGGGCGCGAATGCCAGTCTTGCAATTGGGCGATGCAGGCTTTTGATCGGGAATCCAGCCAGGGCAATTGCGGGCCAGTCCGAGGTCGCGAAAGACAGTGTCGAATTCGCCGAGGTTGGCGGTGCGCAGATCGACGGCAAGCGAGGATGGACTGACGAGCGGATACGCGCCGAGATGGCCGCGGGCGAGGAGTTGGCTGCTGGGCAGATCGAGCTGGAGTTTGCGCAGATCGACTGCGCCGTCGCGCTCAGTGAAGGTACCGTCGATGAGGCCGCCGGCGGGAACTTTGCCCAACGCGGACGGCGCGATCGGCGTGAGGCTGAGCAGGGCGGCGACGGAGAGGGTGTTCTTGTCGCCCTTGACCCAGAGAGCGGTGGCGGGACCGTCAAGGCTGGTGTCAAAGCCGAGGTGCTGGTAGGGGGGATCCCAGACCATCTCAAGCAAGGTGTCGAGGGTTACGTTTTTGAATTGCGCGGTGACTTTTCCGTTGACGGGGATGTCGATTTCGCTGTCGGGCGGCAGCCAGTGCAGGGGATGGGGGCCTTTGGGCGGAATGGGGAGCCAATGAACCAGCGAGAGGTCTCCGGCGATCTGGCCGCCCTGGCGCAGGGCGATGACGATGGAGGAAACCAGCAATTGGTCGGGGTCGGCGTGCAGGCGGGCATCAAGCCGGAAGCCTGTGGCGACGACGCCGGTGCCGATGTAGGAGCCGTTATCGACGTGAACGCCGCCGTCGATGCGGAAGGTGGCTGCCTGACCGGAGGCGGCGAGATTGAGGTGGGCGAGGCCCTCGGGCGCGAAGGGGTAGCCGGTCATCGGGTCCACCAGGCGCAGATCCAGATCGCCGGCAATGCGGCCCTGCCAGCGGGGGTGGGCGAAATCGGCGAGAGTGCCGGTGATTTCCAGCGTTCGATCTTTGATGCCGCGGTCGCGGGCGG
Organism: uncultured Occallatibacter sp.; assembly: GCA_964509755.1. Classification (GTDB taxonomy): domain Bacteria; phylum Acidobacteriota; class Terriglobia; order Terriglobales; family Acidobacteriaceae; genus Telmatobacter. Next base: position 13,050 of record CAZDYU010000093.1, read on the forward strand.
TGACGCGCAGAGAGCGCAAGGTGGCGGCGTTGCGCGTCAGGTCAAGAGAGGCGGCAAAGTACCCCTGAACGGACTGGTCTGTGGACTCTTTGATGCCGTAGTACCGGCTTGAGGGCGGGGGCGGCGGATGGCGCGGGATTTGACGCGCGAGATTCAGATCGGTGGCTGCGACCTCAATGCGATAACTCTCCGGCACTGCCATTTTTGCGCCGGAAAAGGCGGGCATGGATGAGTTGGCGGCGGGGATATAGGCCATGCGCAGCGAGAGGTCGCGGGCGGAGAAATCGAGCGGCACGAAGCGATCTTGAAAGTCGAAGACGGCGGCGCGATTTTCGTAGTGGAGAAGGCCCTGCTGAACCTCGATCTGGCCGATGCGGAGATCGAAGAAGCTGTCGAGCGCGGGCTTGCCGGGTTTCTTCGGCTTGCGGGGCCGCGGCTGGTTGGTTGTGCCGTCGAAGTAGACGATCAGATGCAGTTGCGGGCGATCGATTGTCAGAGAGCGCAGAAGGATGCGCGGGCTCATGAGGTTGAGAATGCTGATGCGCACGCGGAGGTTTTCAATCTGCGCGTAGGGGGCCTCGCTGGGGGCTTCAAGGCCGTGCAGGACCACGCCGCCGGCATCGGCCTCGAGGGTGAAGAGATGCCAGTGAAAGGAGCGAATTTCAGCGCGGCCGCCGGTGGCTGTCTCCAACTCCTTGACCAGATGGCGGCGGATCATTTCTTCAAAGCTGGCGGAGGTGGCCCAGAGCAGGAGGCCGCCTACGAGTGCCGCAATGAGAACGATGCAGGCGCCCATCGAGATGGGGAGATGGAGGGTCAGAAAACGGCGGAGACGGCTGCGGCGAAGGGGCTTGGATTTCTGCTTGGGATTTGAGGTGTCCCCGGTCTCAGAGTCGGGACCGGGGGCACCCGCATCTGGCTCTGGTGGATCGGCGGGAAGAGGCGGCTTGGAGTTGGGGTCGGTCATGCGCCTGCCTTTCCTGCCGGGATGGGAACTGTTGGAGCAGGGGCTTCGGGGCTTGGCTTTTCAGGGGATTCAAGCGCCGGATCGAGGACTTCAACGTCGCCCTGCTTGCGGAGGTTCTTGAGCCAGTCGTCGAAGAGGACGTTGACCTGGCGCTCGAGGAGAATCTCCTGGATGCGCGGAGAAACTTCGGTGAGCGGGGGAATCGTGTCGCCGGCGGCGTACTGCGGCAGGAGCGTCTGGCGGTAGTAGGTTGCAATCTCCTCGGGGGTGATGCTGATACCCAGGCGGAAGCGCTCTTCAATGAAGCGCAGAATCTCAAGACGGTAGCGGAGATAGTTTTCAACGCGCTCCGGGGTGAGGCCGTGAGCGGTAAGGAAGGCCTTCCAACCGGCATCGGTTGCGCAATTGAAGCGGAGGCAGGGGGGGAGTTCCTTGCGAATCTCCATGAGGCGGGCATCGACCTCGGCCTGGGGCGGCTCGGTGGCTTGCTGATCCTCCTGACGAATCTGCTGCTGGATGAGAGCGCGGCTGATCAACTGGTCAAGAGCGACTGCGGGAGCAAGAACGCCGAGTCCGCCACGGGCAGGATCGAGCACGGCAAGGCGAATCTCGTCGTCCAGATCGCTGGCCAGGATGGCCTGGTTGTTGACGACGGCGACGACGTGATCGAGCACGACCGGAGTGGATGGACTGGCGGGCTGGGACGGCTGGGCGGTGGTTTGCGGCGCGGCCCAGGCAGCCAGGCAGAGGGCCAGGAGAAAGAGTCGAATTGGGCTCCGGTCGCGCATCAGAAGGTTTGCCCCAGGCTAAAGAAGAAGTTGAAGTGGTTGCTTTCGCCCACGCGCGGGCTGAGATCGTACGTGGGTACGCCGGGGATGGGGCTGGGCGTTTTGAGCGAGTAATCGGTGTTGATTGGATAGATGGGCGGGTTCAGGTTATAGCTGAAATCGAAGCGCACCGGCCCCACGGGCGTATGATAGCGCAACCCGAGGCCTGGCGCGTGCGAGAAGTAATTGAAGCTGCAGGTTCCCTGCTTGCCGGTGGAGGAATCGGGGCCGGTAGGGGTGTAGCCTGATCCGGTGGCGGGATCGGCGAGAACCTTGCAGTTGGCGCGCTCCGGCTGGCGGACGCGCAAGGCGCTCGACCAGGCGTCGCCGGCGTTGGTGAAGACGTTGCCCATATCCTCGAAGAGGACCAGGCTGACGGCGTTGCCGAGCCAGGGCAGCGTGGGCGGAGGCAGGCGCAGTTCGGTGCTTTCAATCAGCACGCCCGCGCCGCCGATGGGAAAGCCGGTCTCTGGGTCGCGCGGGCCGGCCGAGTTGGAGCCGAAGCCGCGCAGCGAGGTTGCTCCGCCGGCATAGAGGCGCTCCGGCAGCGGAATCTGCTCGTCTTCCAGCTTGCCAAAGGCGCGCTCCTGGCCATAGTGGGTGCTGCGGGCCAGAACGATGCGGCCTTTGTTGAAGCCGTAGTAGCTGGAGTTGGAGAAGTCGAGGCGGTTGAACTGGACCTGCGCGCCGAATGCCTCGCCACTGAGGAAGTCTTGAAAGCTGGTGTAGGTGCCGCGATGGGCATCAAGGGGCGAGTCGCGGGTGTCGCGAATCCAGGTGAGAGCGGGACCGGCGACGCGCTCGGCCGTGGAAAGCTGCGCTATCTCGTCGGGGAAGACTTGCAGGCTGCTGGCATCCACCTTGACGCGGCGGAAGTCGAATTCATAAACCAGCGTGTTGGCTTTGGAGAGGTGCGAGCCCGGAGTGTCGAAGTGCTCCGTCCAGCGCACGCCGGTCTCCAGCTTGGAGGCGACGTAGGTGCTGACATCGAGGCTGTTGGCATAGCCGCCCGACCAGGTGAGGCCGAAGTTGCGGTTGCCCTCGAAGTGCGGGTTCTGGAAGAGCAGGTCCACCTTCTGCTCCAGCAGGCCGTAGTTGCCGCGCAGAGAGATCGACTGCTCTCGGCCGAAGAGGCCGTTGCGGGTGATGTCAATGAGTACGCGCGGACTGACGCCGGTCTTGCCGTTGGGGCTGCAAGGAATTCCCGCGGCATCGGCGCCGGCGCAGTTGTTTTGCGGCGTGCCGGTCTGGGTCTCGAGTCCGCCACCATAGGTGAGCGCCCAGCGGCGCGCCTCCTGGGCTTGGATGAGGATGGTCTTGTAGCTCTCGCCGCCGGTGGGATTCTCGACGGCGGTATCGATTTCATTGAAGAGGGCAAAGTCGTAGAGATTGCGCTGCGTTTGCTGGAGGGCGGACTCGTCGAGGGGGTCGCCGGGATGCAGCGTGATGGCCTTGGCCACGGTGGCCGGGCGGGTGTAATGCAGGCCGGTGACGAGCACCTTGCGCACAAAGATCTGCTTGCCTTCGGTGATGTGGAAGACGACATCGACTTTGCCGGCGTCGGCCGGCTCGATTTGCTGCGCCACCTCGACGCGCACCTGTTCAAAGCCGCGGCTCAAATAGCCGGTGAGCAGGGTGTCGCGGTCTCCGGCCAGGCTTACCGGCGAAAGCAACTGACCGGCGGCGGTGTTCAACTGGGGCATCAACTGCGCGGCATCCACATGCTCGTTGCCCTCCATGCTCACCGCTCCTACGCGTAGTTGCGGGCCTTCTTCGATGCGATAAACGACGGTGAGATTGGAGGTTTTTTCAGCTTTTACGACTTCCGTGCTGGTCTCAGGGGTGATTTTGACCTTGGAAAAGCCATTGTTCTGGTAGACGGCTTGGAGCGCATTGATGTCGGCTGCGACCATGACCTGGCTGTAAGCGCCGTGACGGTCCAGGGTATCGGCGGGATGAACGGTGAGCAGCTTTTGCAGTGTCGCGGAATCGAAATAATGGTTGCCGGCCACCGTAACGCGGGCTACACGGCGGCGCTGGCCCAGCGTGACTTGAAAGAGGATGGTGACCTGACTGGCATTGGGCGTCTGCAACTGGTGCTCGGCCCTGGCGTCAAAGTAGCCCTGGCGCTGGAAGAAGTCGCGCAGGCGGCGATTGCCCTCGTTGAGCAGATCTTCATCGACGCTGCCTTCTTCAAAGATGGGAATGATGTGCTTGATCTCTTCCGGGTCGAGGTCGGCCCCTTTCACTTCCACTTTTACGACGGGCCCCTGATTGGCGGAGAAGCGGTAGTTGACTCTCTGCGTCTTGGCGTCAAAATCCTGCGACTCGAGCTTGATCTCAGCCTCCAGCCGCTCCTTGTCCTGGTAGACCTTGAGAATTCCGGCCAGGGCGCGGTTGGCGGTTTCGCGGTCTACATGCGCTCCAAAGGCCAGATGCGCGTGTGAGCGAAAGGCCGCAACGGACATTCCTGGGTCGCCCGTAACCGTGACCGCGCCGACGCGGGCTTGAGTGCCGCTGACCACATGAAAGGCAATGTCCACGAGCTGGTCCGGATCCCGGTCCTGGGGATGGGCTGTCAGGACAGGCGTAATGGCCGGCGAATAAAAGCCGTTTTGAGCCAGCGCGGCGCGCATCTGCTCGATGGCCCTGGCCATTTTGGTTGCGGTGTAGCGAGTGCCGGAGATCAGTTGGCTGGCGCTCTGCAACTGGGCATTCACCGTGGCTCCCTTGGCGCCGTCCACGCCGACCGTGCCGATAAAGCTGCGGGGCGCGCCGCGAAAGGTGAGAGCGACACCATCGCCTTCACGCTGGCCTTCGACGGAGATCGATTCAAAGAGGCCGGAGGCGAAGAGCTGATGCAGACTTTTTTTGAGATTCTCTCGAATGAGCGGCGCTCCCACGGTCTGGGCCAGTTGGCTGGAGAGCGGAGTGAGACGCTGGGCCGAAACGCCCACAAAAGCGATGCGCCGCACCGGCAGGCCTTCCCACGCGGCCATGGAATCGGCCTGCGCGGCTTGATTGACTGGGCCAGCTTCGCCGGCGGGGGTTGCAGAGCTGCCCTGGCTCCATGAGCGGATTGCGCCCGAAGCTGCCACAGTAAATAAACAGGCCAGGAGAAGGACGCGCCTCAACCGCTTGCCGCATTCACTCCCCTGCATTCCACCCAAGACGGTATCTCCCTAAAAGCAGTTGCCAGTTGTCAGTTGTCAGTCAGCAGTTGTCAGTTGTCAGTCAACAGTTGTCAGTTATCAGTGGACAGAGCCCTTTGCTTCATTGCTGCTTCCCGCTCTCTTTATAGTAGCGAGTCATAGCGGCTGGTGCGGGGGAAGTGGGCTTGTGGGGGAGCCGGAGTTTTGCATTCTGGAGAAAAGATCGGAGCGCGGGGGCAATTGGCGGGGAGAATACCGCGGGGGCTGAAAATGCAGAGGGATAAGGGATATTCTTCGCGTTTTTGCGCAGGGCGGGAAACCGCGAACCTCGACGAGGGTGTAAAACATTTTGTGTAAACGGTCTTTTCGACTCTGTTAAACAGAGAG
>CAZDYU010000094.1:0-18062 GCA_964509755.1 uncultured Occallatibacter sp.
CTTGCTTCTCTCGCGGGGACCAGAAAAGATAAACGGGGATGCCGAGCAAAACCAGGACCAAGCCCGGCCACGTGTACTGGGGCTTATATCGCAATAATACGATACAAATCCATCCGGCCATCCCGATATAAAGCGCGGGCAGCACGGGATAGCCCAGAGCCTTGTAAGGCCGCGGGGCGTTGGGCTGCTTGAAGCGCAGCACAAAAAGCCCCAAAATCGTCAGCATGTAAAAGAGCAGCACCGCAAAAATAATGTAGTCCAGCAACTGCCCGTAAGAGCCGGAGATGCACAGCACAACGGCCCACGCGGCCTGCACCAGCAAGCCCGCGGCCGGCGTCTTGTAGCGCGGATGCAGCTTGCCCACGGACTTGAAGAACAAGCCGTCCTGGCTCATCGCGTAGTAGACGCGCGCCCCGGCCAGCGACATGCCGTTGGCGCAGCCGAAGGTGGAAATCAGAATCGCGCCGGCCATCAGGTACGCGCCGCCGGTGTGAAAGATCTGCTCCAGAACCGCTGTCGCCACGCGGTCTTCCGTGGCATGTTGTATGCCGCGCGCCGCCACCGTAGCGCCGTTCACGTCGCCATGCATGGGCAGCACCAGCAGGTAGCCCAGCGAGACAAGAAAGTAAACCGTCAGCACAAATCCCGTGCCCAGAATCAGAGAGAGCGGAATGTTGCGCCGGGGATTCTTCACCTCGCCTGCCGTGAAGGTAATGTTGTTCCACGCGTCGGCGGAAAAAAGCGAACCCACCTGCACCACGGCCAGAATCACCAGCAGATTCACCAGCACCGTGGGCCCGCCCACGCCCACCTGCACCGGATGCAGTGCGCTCCATCCGGCATTCTTCCAGAATTCCGCGCCGAAGTTTGCCTTCCAGGCCTCGGCGTTGCGGCCCACCGTGAAGGCCAGCACAATCAGCGCTCCAAGCGACAGAGCCTTGGCCGAAGTAAAAACATTCTGGACCAGAGAGCCCAGCTTGACGCCAAAGATGTTCAGCACCGCCAGAAAAATCACCACGGCAATGGCGGTCAAGTTGGCCGTGCTGACGCCGATTTCCATATTGCCCAGCACCATCGGACCGACCGGAAACGCCGGCACATGCGCAATGTGCCAAAGCCAATGCGTCGTCGAAATCGCCGGAAAAAAGACGCCGAGAAACTTGCCGAATGCGACGGCAACAGCGGCAATGGTTCCCGTCTGAATCACCAGAAACAAAGTCCAGCCGTAAAGAAATCCCCACAGCGGCCCCAGCGACTCGCGCAGGTAAACGTACTGCCCGCCGGCCTTGGGCATCATCGCCGCCAGTTCGCCGTAGCTGAGCGCGGCGGTAAATGTCAGGATCGCCGTCACCACCCACGCGCCCAGAAAAAGGGCGGGCGAATCAACGCCGCGCGCAATGTCGGCATCGACAATAAAAACCCCCGACCCGATCATCGAGCCGACCACTAACGCCGTCGAGCTGAAGAGGCCAAGGCTCTGCACCAGCCGCGGAGCGCCGTCCGGTGCGTCGGAATTGGGGATGTGGCTTGGCGTCGTCACTGGATGAAGAATACTATGCGCGCTTCCGCTCATGCGTCGGAGCTTGCGCCGTCCGGTCAGAATAGCTCAGTAATCCGCCGCGCAAAACGCCATCCTAAGGCATGAAAAAGTATCTGTTTGGAACGCTTCTCCTCTTCTGCCTCGCTGTACCTTATGGGGCGCAAGCGCAGGTGGTGGTGGTAGATCATCCCCATCATCATCATCACCACCATCACCATCACGACCACGATCATCACGACCAGTAATCGGTTCTTGCACCACGCAAATCGAAGCCAGCTCGTCAGCCGTACGCCAATGAAATTGGGTGCCCCATCCATGCCGCGTTCTTGTTCTTCGGCATGGGTGGGATACCTCGACTCCAAACCAGAACCGCGTTCACACCAACTCCGCCATCCACCGGCGGAACTCCGCCGCCGGGTCAGGCTGGCGAAAAATCCCACCGGCCATCGCCACAACCGAGGCTCCGGCCGCAAATGCCTCGGCAACCGTAGCCAGCGTAATGCCGCCGATGGCCACCAGCACCGGCGCGGCGCCAGCCTCCGCGCGCAAACGCCGGATGCCATCCATTCCGATCAACGGCAAGCTGGTCTGCTTGGTCCGCGTCGCGAAGACCGGACCGATGGAAAAATAATCCGCCGGAGTTTCCAGTATCCCCGGAACCATCCCCGACGCACCGCCGCCAAACGTCCCTACAATGCGCTCCGGGCCAAGCAGTCGTCGCGCTTCCGCGGGCTTCATATCCCCAGCATCCACATGCACGCCGTCAAAGCCAATCTGCTCCGCCAGATCGGCGCGGTCATCCAGAATCAGCCTCACCTGACCGGCGGGCAGCGCCTCACGAAGCACCGCGGCGTCGGCCAGCAAGTCAGCCTCCGCGCCGGTTTTGTTGCGGTATTCAAGCAGCGTGACGCCGGACTCAGCCAGTGAGCCGCCCAGCCGCCGCAGAAAATCCGCGCGGCCCGTGGCGGGAATGATTGAAGCATCGAGAATCGGATAGAGCTTGGGAAATGTGAAGGACATAGAATAAGAGTAGCCGGAAGAGTCATCAGTTGTCAGTTGTCAGTTGTCAGTTGTCAAAGCCCGGATACATTCAATCAACGCCGAAAGTTCCGGGGCAAGCACCGCTCTTCGCTGGTCGATGACATGCGGTTACTGACAACTGACAACTGATCACTGACAACTGATCCCTGACAACTGATTCATCTACATCTCATCCGCCGATGGCCCATAAGAACCGGGGATCGGCTTGTCCAACAGCCGCAGATAGACGCCCAGTTGCGCGCGATGATGAATCAAATGGTCCAGCACCCAGTCGCGGAAGACGCGGTACTTCGTCTCGTCGATCCAGGCCTGCCCGCCGGCAATGAACTTCCAATTCTCGTCCCACTTCTCCGGCGCAAAAGCGGCAAACGCCTCTTTGGCCTTGGCCGTTTCCTTGTCGAAGCGTTCCAGCAGCGCATCCTTGGATGCGGGAATATAGGCTTCAAACTTGTGCTCCGGCGGGAACTCCAGCTTGTCGGTGGTGAAGGTGGTGAGGGCCCACTCGCCGGCGGTCTCTGAAAGGTGCCCGGCCAACCGGCCCAGGCTCATGGATTTGGTGTGGGGTTTGTAAGTGAAATCGGCATCGGCCGGGATCGCTTCCAGCATCTTGCGGGTCTTCACGATCTCGCGGTCGTATTCGGCAATCAATTCCTGTTGAAAGTCCATCCGTGCAACCTCCTATGTTGCGAAACCAGCATACCCGATTTGGAGGATAAAAGCGAAGAAAAAGCGATAAATATTTTCCCTGCGATTTCGGTGATTCAAGGCCATGATTTTGCCGCAAATTTCTGTGCGACGCCAATATGCATCTCATCGGAACCGTCTCGCCACGCGAACTACGGCAGTCTTTCCTCCATGCGCACAGCCTCCACCGCGCACATCCGTGTTGACCAGCGCTGTTTCATCGACCCAATGTATCGCCGCGCCCCCGTTGGCCGCACGTTTGGCGGTGCCTGGATAACTCTCGTCGAGCCGTTTCTGAATCGCAACCGGCTTCTGCTGGCAGATCACGGCTTCCGTCGCGCCGATAAGCCTCATCCAAATACCCTCAATTCCGTTTGAAATCGAAGCTTGCAGCGCCCCTCACTTCTTTGATGTACCTTTATCTGTTGGGGTTAGTTTTCTATGATGGAATTTCATATCTCCCGGAATGCGCGCGAACGCTATCAGTTTGCCGAATCCCTGTTTTCCTTTTCAGGGAACGTGGTCTTTGCGAATATCTCGGCCTGCCGCGAGTTTGCCTACCGCATGAACAAGGTTCGCGATGCTGAGAAGCATCCCGAGCAGGCGATTCATGCCGGGCAGCTCTACGCCATGGGCCTGATCGACGAGGCCAGCCACGTGCTGATGGCGCGCTACCGCGAGCAGTTTGACCCGGCGGTGATGACCCGCGCCCTGGAATGGTTCAGCGGCCAGGTGGGCGCGGAGGCGCTGGGCAAGCTGCTGCTGACCTTTGTCGAGGAGTTTCCCGGCACTGCCGTGATGCGCGGCGAAATGACGCCTCGCCAATGGCTGGCCGGCAAGACCGAGGGAACCTCGCACTGGGCCGTTGCTCTGGAAGAATTGCTGCTGCTTTGGACCGCCAACCGCAATGAGGCCTTTCAAGCTTTCGGAGAGCTTTTCGAGGAGAAAACGCTGGCCGAGCGGACGGTTTATCGCAAGGTTACCGAGCAGCTTCCCAACTACTTTGCCACTCGGCCGCTGATTGCTCTGAGCGGCGTCAAGCCCATGACGCTGCTGGAGCTGCTGCGCGCGCCAGCCGTGGGTTCGCCGCGCTCGCTCAGTGAGCAGATCGCGCTGATCCGCAAGCTCTGGAAGCCGCTGATTGGCGAGAGCCTCGAGCTGTACCTGCTGGTCGCCGGCGAGATCCTGCATGAGGAAGAGCTGGCGATCTGGATGCAGTTCAACCCGCCCGCCGCGCAGGCCAAGGCAGCCGCTGAAGCCGCGGCCAAACGGCGCGCCGAGAGTGGCACGCAGCAGTGGCCTTCGATTGTGAGCACCGCCGAGGTTCCCACCTTTGGCGATCCCGCCCACGAGTACGAGAAGTTTTCACCGGACACGGCCTGGATGCCGACGACAGTGCTGGTGGCCAAGAGCACCTACGTTTGGCTGGCGCAGATGAGCAAGCAGTATGGCCGGGCCATTCGCCGCTTGGATGAGATTCCCGACGAGGAGCTGGCAACGCTGGCGCGCCGGGGGCTGAATTCTCTTTGGCTGATCGGCGTCTGGGAGCGCAGCCGCGCCTCCAAAACCATCAAGCAGCTTTGCGGCAACACCGACGCCGTAGCCTCGGCCTACTCGCTCTTCGACTACCAAATCTCTGAAGACCTGGGCGGCGAAGCGGCCTACACAAATCTCCGCGACCGCGCCTACCATCACGGAATTCGCCTGGCCAGCGACATGGTGCCGAATCACATGGGCATCGATTCGCCTTGGGTCGTCGAGCACCCGGAGTGGTTCATGAGCCGGCCTGAGTCGCCGTATCCGGCCTACAGCTTCAACGGTCCCGATCTCTCTTACGATGGCCGCGTCGAGATCAAAATTGAAGATCACTACTTCGAGCAGACCGACGCCGCTGTCGTCTTCCGCCGCCGCGACCGGGCCAGCGGCGAGACGCGCTTCATCTATCACGGCAACGACGGCACCAGCTTTCCGTGGAACGACACCGCGCAGCTCGACTACTTGAATTCAGCCGTCCGCGAGCAGGTGATTCAGACCATTCTTCACGTAGCCCGGCTCTTTCCCGTCATCCGTTTCGACGCGGCGATGACGCTGGCCAAACGGCACTTTCATCGGCTCTGGTTTCCGGGGCCCGGGTCGAGCGGGGCCATCCCCTCGCGCGCCGAATACAGCATGAGCCAGGCGGAGTTCGACCGCGCCATGCCGCATGAGTTCTGGCGCGAGGTGGTTGATCGCGTCGCTGCCGAAGTGCCCGGCACGCTGCTGCTGGCCGAGGCCTTCTGGTTGATGGAGGGTTACTTTGTCCGCACCCTCGGCATGCATCGCGTCTACAACAGCGCCTTCATGGTGATGCTGCGCGACGAGGATAACGCCAAATACCGCTCGGTCATCAAAAACACTCTCGAATTCGATCCTGACATCATGAAGCGCTACGTAAACTTCATGAGCAATCCCGATGAGCGCACGGCAATCGATCAATTTGGCAAGGGAGACAAGTGTTTCGGCGTCGCGGCGATGATGGCGACTTTGCCTGGGCTGCCGATGTTCGGCCACGGGCAGATCGAGGGCTTCACGGAAAAATACGGCATGGAGTATCAGCGCCCGCGCTACGACGAGAGCCCCGATCATTGGATGGTCGAGCGCCACGAGCGCGAGATTGCGCCGTTGCTCAAGCGCCGCCGCCTCTTTGCCGAGAGCGGAAACTTTCTGCTCTACGACTTCTTCACGGATGCGGGCAAGGTGGATGAAAACGTCTTTGCCTACTCCAATCGCCGCGGCGACGAGCGCGCGCTGGTGGTCTACAACAACCACTACGGACAGACGCACGGAACCATTGATTATTCGGCCGCCTACGCCGACAAGGGCGCCGGGCAACTGCGTCAGCAGAGAATTCGCGAGGGATTGGGACTGAGCCAGGACTCCGCCGTAATTCTGGCCTGGCGCGATTCCTTTACCGGCCTGGAGTTTCTGCGCCGCGCCAGCGATCTGGCCGAGCGGGGAATCACGCTGGATCTGCACGCCTACCAATGCCATGTCTTTCTGGATTGGCGTGAGCTGCGCTCGACCGCCGGGCAGCCCTGGGACCGCCTCTGCGATCAACTGAACGGCAGCGGCGTGGCGAGTCTGGAAGACGCGCTGATCAATCTGGAGTTGCAGCCGGTGCATGAGGCCCTGCGCGCGCAATTGGACTCGGGAATTGTGCGCCTCTTTGCCGATCTGGCCGAGCATCCTCGCACGCTTGCCGTCGGAGTCAACACGGAGATCGAGGCCGAGCGGACCAAGTTCTTCGAGGAAGCCTGGACCGGCTGCGAGAGCTTCTTGCGCGTGGCGCAACGGGCCTATCAGTCGCGCTCCGGCGGCGGCGCTCAACCCGCGAACCCAGGCTTGCAGCCGGCGAACCCAGGATTGCTGGGCGCGGCCTTCCGCGACCGGCTGCGCGCTGCCATGCGCCTGCCCGCCATTGAAGCGCTCTTCCAGGCTCCGTGGACCGTGGCCGCGCGCGGCGTTTTGCCCAACCCCAGCCCGCGCCTGACCGCAACGGCGATCTGGGGGCCGGTGCTGGGCTGGTGCGCCCTGGAACTGCTGGCCGAATCGATTGACTCTGAGAATCCGGAGCCCGTTGCACTGGACCTTTTTGACCGCCTCCGCCTGCGCGAGCCCTTTGCCCAGGCCTTTGCCGCGCTGGGCTTTGAAGGCGACGAGGGCTGGCGCGTAGCTGCCCGCATCAAGGTTGTGCTGCTGGCCGGCTCTGGCGTAGGCAAGCCGCTGGAAGAGCCGCTAAATGCCGAGGCTGCGTTGCAGAGTACAGCCCTCAACCCATCCATCAAGGCCGAGGCTGCGTTGCATGGCACAGGCACCAACCCCTCCATCAAGGGCATTGAAAGAGTCGAGGCTACACAGGCCGCGGAAAAAACCAATCCGGAGGGAGGCGGGGGATTTATCCCCCGCATAACGCCAGTAGAATATGCGCCGGCTTTAGCCGCGGAGGGGCTGCCAGTTTCACCTGAAATACCGAGTCTTCCCGCAGACCGTTTAGCCCCCGCGGAAACTATTCCGGAACCTTCGCAAGCACTGCCGCCCGCCCTCTGGTCGGACCCCGATCTCCGCTGGCTCTGCGGTGTGCATCAAGCCGACGGCCACGAGTACCTGGTGCGAGAGAGCTACGAAGAGCTGCTATGGTGGCTCCAAATGCCCTCGCTGCTGCGCCTGGCTGCTCAGACAGCGCCCAGCCGCAGCGCGGTGCAAAGGATCGGCAAGACTGTCGAGGAGGCTTTGGCCGCCGCCGAGGCCGCAGGCTATCGCGTGGATCTGCTGCTGGCTCCTCCTGCCGTGGAAGTCGAGAACGACCAGCCTGCCACAGCGCCAGCCAGCGGCGTCCAGGCCGCTCCTGAATCTGCAGCCGAAGTCCATGCCCAGGCTTTGCCGTTGCCGGAATCCGAGCCCAAAGAACCAAATCAAAGCGATGTTTTGTATCAGGGCACGACTTCAGTCGTGCCGCAAATGCCGCTAGATGAAGGCCGGACTTTACAGGCTGCGGAAAAACTCAATTCGGAGGGAGGCTGGGGTTCTAATTCCCGCATAAGGCCAACAGAATCCGCGCCGGCTTTAGCCGCGGACGGACACTTTCTGCCAGTTTCATTCGAACCTCCAAGTTTTTCCGCAGCCTCTTTAGCCCCTGAGGGATGTTCTTCGGAAATTTCCCTGCAAGCCAGCTCTTTTTCCGCGGACTGCAATGCCGAACCTCTCCCAGCAGAAAGCGTCGAAGCGCCCGCGCCCGATATAGAAACCACTCCAGAACCCGCAATCCAAGCCGAGTCGTCCGCCGAAGCTGAAGCATCCACTCAAGAGGAACAAGACCCAATAGAGCCGGAGGCTGAAGAGACTGTTCAGCCAGTAGCTGAGCCCGAGTCTGAAGAAACTGCTGTGCCCATCGTCGAGCCAACGCCTGAACCCACCGCAAAAACGGGCCTATTCCTGTGCGCAAGCAATAGATCGCACACTTCAGGGGTTAAAGAGTCTGAAGAAGAACTTGAGAATAGCCAGGTTTTGTATCAAGGCGCGACTTCAGCCGAGCAGCAAATGCCGCAAAACAACGATCAAGCTTTAGCCCCTGAAGTTAAAGAAATTGTTGAGGCTTATGCCCAGCCTGAAACAACCCCTGAAACGGCGCTCGAAACAGTCCCCGAAGAAGTTCCCGATGCGGAGGATTTACCCGAACAGAAACAGCCGCCTCTTGCAACTGAAATCGAGGAGCCTGTTCAAGCCGGCGTTGAAGCGGATGCGGAACCAGAGCCGTCTGTTGAAACGGCAGCTGATACGCAGCAGGTTGAACCCGCGATTGAACCAATAGTCGAGCCCGCTCCTGCGCTGGAAGCAAAGCCCTCGATCACCGAGAGTTGGGAGCCGCTCGATTCCGGGATCGGATTTACCGTCACTCCGATTGCCGAGCCCCAAACGGCCATCGAAGCGCTGCCTTCGCTCTCGGAGCCGTGGGAGCCGTCTGCGCCAAAGATCGAATTCGTCGCCAGGCCCGTTTCTCAAGCTGAGCCGCCAGCCGCCTCAACCAGGCAGCCGGACAAGGCTACGAACGATCAGGCCGATCCTGCCTGATCGTCCCGGTCCTGCCATCAAGCGAAGCCCTTCGCCGCGTATCACAATGCGGTGTGACGCAAGGCACATTCCACACTGCGGTCCCTGTGTCAAAGTCCCTAGCGGACAGTTCCCGGAGTTGATTGGTTGCGAATCGCGCTGCTGAATACAGCGCGGTTTTCCAGTTCGCCAATGCGGGCGAACGCTCTTCTTTACCTTCTTCCACTCCCCGGAATGGGTTCCAGAAGTGAGCAGGGTCCGGCCCATGTCGCCCTCTCCATTCCGTCCATTCACATTGTGCGCGCGGCAACTGTGTGCCATCATCTTGAGCGGCCGGCAGAGCGCCGCATCAAGCCAGTCCAGAAAATTCCAATCTCTTGCGGAGGAGCCATGCCCATTGGCGAAGCCATGCATAATGACGTGCTGAATGCCCACGAGAAGCTGCTGATCGACCAGGCGATCCAGGAGCAAGACGGCCGCCCCGGCGCGCTGCTGGGGATTCTGGAGGCGGTTCAAGCCGCCAATGCGCACAAGTTTCTTTCGCTCGAGTCGCTGCGCTACATCGCTCAGGAGACCGGCCTGCCGCCTTCCACCATCTACAGCGCGGCCACGTTTTTTGCCCTCTTCAACCTCGATCCGCAGGGCGACAACGTGGTCTGCGTCTGCCGCGGAACGGCCTGCCACACCCGAGGCTCGCGCGATCTGCTGGAGAAGCTCTGCCTGGACCTGGGGCTGAGCGGCCAAGAGGCCAGCGACACCAACGAGGCCGACAAACTGGCGCTCACCACCGCCGACCGCCGCTTCACCGTGCGCACCGTGGCCTGCTTTGGCCAATGCGCGCTGGCCCCGGTGGTCGAGGTCAACCACCACATTCTCAGCCACGTCAATGAGCGCACATTGCAGCGCGAAATCAAGGCATTGAACGGCCACAAAGGGGGAAAATAATGCCGCGCATACAAGATATAGGCGTCTTCAATGCGGTTCGTGAAGCGGGGCTGGCCAAGCTGATGCCGGCCGTCCCGCGGCTGACGGTAGGCATGGGAACCTGCGGCCGCGGCAATGGGGCCGAGGAGGTCTTTCACGCCCTCAATGAGGCCATGCATCGCAGCGGCGTCGATGCGCTGCTGGCCGGCGTCGGCTGCTTCGGCGCTTGTTTTCAGGAGCCGCTGGTGACCCTTCGTCTTCCCGGCAATCCTCTGGTCGTTCTGCATCGCGTGCAGGCCAACGACGCGGCGCGCATTCTTGAAGCCGTTTCCACCGGAAAGATGCCAACGGATCTGACCTATTGCAAGATCGAGGAGTGGGATCACATCACGGCGAACATCAAATTCGGCCAGGGTTATCCGCAGATTCCCGCCTGGAATGCGATTCCGTTTTTCAAGGGGCAAAAGAAGATTGTTCTGCGCAATTGCGGGCTCATCAATCCCTCTGACATTGAGGAATACATTGCGGTGGGCGGTTATCAGGCGCTCTACAAGGTGCTTATCGATGGGCGCGCCGACAATGTCATCGACCAGATCAAGGCCGCGCGGCTCCGTGGTCGCGGCGGCGCGGGCTTCCTCACCGGCAACAAGTGGGATTTTCTCGCCAAGACCAAGGCCGAAACCAAATACATCATCTGCAATGCCGATGAGGGCGACCCCGGCGCTTACATGAATCGCAATGAGATCGAAGGCGATCCGCATTCGCTGCTTGAGGGCATGATCATCGGCGCGTACGCCATGGGCGCGACCGACGGAATTATTTATGTGCGCGCCGAGTATCCGCTGGCGGTCAGCCGCTTGAATCGAGCCATTGAACAGGCGCGCGAGTTCGGCCTGCTGGGCGCGAATATTCTCGATCGCGGATTCAACTTCAACCTGTCTTTGGTCCAGGGCGCGGGAGCCTTTGTCTGCGGCGAAGAGACGGCGCTCATTGCCTCGCTTGAAGGCCACGCCGGCCGGCCCCATCCTCGCCCGCCCTTCCCGGCGCAAAAAGGTTTGTACGGAAAGCCCACCAACATCAACAACGTGGAAACCTGGTTCAACATTGCCCCGATCGTCAGTCGCGGCCCCGCATGGTTCACCGAGACCGGCAGCGTCAAAAGCCCTGGGACAAAGGTCATCTCGCTGGTCGGCAAGATCCGCAACACCGGCCTGGTCGAGATGCCGCTGGGCACGCCGCTCAAGACTTACATTTACGACATTGGCGAGGGCGCGGTGAATGGCCGGCACATCAAGGCGGTGCAGACCGGCGGACCTTCGGGCGGCTGCATTCCCGTTGAAATGCTCGACACTCCAGTCGATTATGAGAGCCTCGCCCAGCTTGGCTCCATCATGGGTTCGGGCGGCATGGTAGTGCTGGATGAAGACAACTGCATGGTCGATGTGGCGCGCTACTTTGTCGAGTTCACGCACTCCGAGTCATGCGGCAAATGCGTGCCCTGCCGCGTCGGGCTCAACAAGGCGCTGCGTATTCTCAATGCCATCACCACGGGCAGCGGAACGCGCCAGCAGATGGTGCTGCTCGATGAACTGGGCCGCATGATCCGCGAGTCGTCGCTCTGCGGCCTCGGCCAATCCGCGCCGAATCCCGTGCTGACCACCATTCGCCACTTCCGCGATGAGTACGAAGACCACATCGTCGCGCATCGCTGTCGAGCAGGGGTCTGCCAGGAGCTCGCTCTTTCGCCTTGCGAAAACTCCTGCCCGCTGCGCATGAACATTCCGCGATTTTTGGAGTTGTATCAGGAGGGCCGCCTCGAAGACGCCTTCGAGTCGGTGGTGCTTGACAACCCGCTGCCCGCCTCGACGGGCCGGGTCTGCCAGCATCCTTGTGACAATCGATGCCGCCGCCAGAGCTTCGACGAGGTGGTGAATATGCGCGAGGTGCATCGCTTCCTGGCCGACGCCATCTATCAATCCGATCTTTTTGAACCAGTTCTCCAGCGGATTTGCGCGCGCAAGCTTGCGCCCACCGGCCGCAAGGTGGCCGTGGCCGGAAGCGGTCCCACCGGCCTCACCTGCGCCTTCTATCTGGCCATGCTGGGCCACGACGTGACCATCTTTGAAGAGCGAGGCGAGGCAGGCGGCATGTTGCGCTTCGCCATTCCCGAGTACCGGCTGCCCAAAGCCGTCTTGCGCCGCGAACTGGATCTGATTGAAGGCGTCGGCGTCAAGATGGTCTTCAATACGCGCATCGGATTCGACCTGCCCCTGAACGAGTTGGCCAGCCAATTCGACGCCGTCTTTCTTTCCATTGGAACGTGGAAGGAATCCTGGCTCTATCTGCCCGGCACGGAGTTGAAAAACGTTCATCCCGCTCTGCCGTTTTTGGAGTCGGTCGCGCGGCAGGAAGCTACCGCGATGGGCGCGCGCGTGGCCATCATCGGCGGCGGCAACGCGGCCATCGATTCGGCGCGCACGGTCATGCGCATGGGCGCGCAGGCCACCATTTTGTATCGCCGCGAACGCAAAGACATGCCCGCCATCGACGAGGAGATTCAGGCCGCTGAAGACGAGGGCGTGCGCTTTGTTTTTCTCGCCGCGCCGCATCGCATCGTCGGCGACGCCGAGGGCCACGTCAAGGCCATCGAGGTCGTAAAAACCCACCTCGGCGAGTACGACAAATCCGGCCGCCGCAGGCCGATTCCCACCGACGAGGTGCAGCGCTTCGAGTGCGACAGCGTCATCATGGCGGTGGGCGAGAGCTTCGACCAGGACTTCTGCCGCGCCTCCGGCCTCGCCCTCAAGGAAGAAGGAACCATCATCGTGGACCGCTTCACCTTCGAAACCAGCAGGCCGAATTTTTACGCGGGCGGCGACGTGATCACCGGCGCATCCAACGTCTCCAACGCCATGAGCTGCGGCAAGCAGGCGGCGCGCAAAATGGATGAGCGCCTCATGGACGATAGCCCTTCGGGAGCAGCGCGCTGGGAGCAGCTTATTCCCAACTTCGAGTACAGCCGCACCGCGCCCGGAGAGCCAAGCCTCAGCCGCCGCCACACCGCGCAGACCGTGCCCGCCGCGCTCCGTGCGCATTCGCAGGTGGAGGTGGTTGCCGCCCTCACGCCGCAAGAAGCGCTGGATGAATGCCGCCGCTGCCTGCGCTGCGATCTGCGCGCTACGGCCGGTGCTAACTAGATTTGTTTTTCTTCGAACGGTGGGTGCCCCTGGTCCCGATTTTGGGACCAGGGATTACAAGAACAGAATGCACGTCCAGAAATGGAGTATCAAAATGCCGGCTAAAACAATCTCCGTAAGAATCGATGGCGAACTGGTCAATGCCAAGGAAGGTCAGACCATCCTCGAAGCCGCTCACGTGAACGGAAAAAAGATTCCCACGCTCTGCTATCTCAAGGGCCTGAGCGCGGTGGGCGCGTGCCGTGTTTGCATGGTAGAACTGGCCGGCACCGACCGCCTGCTCCCAGCCTGCACTACGCCGATCCAGGAAGGCATGTCGATTCAAACTTCATCGGCCAAGCTCACGCAGTATCGCCGCATGGCCGTCGAGCTGCTGCTTGTCGAGCGCAACCACATCTGCTCGGCCTGCGTCAGCAACAGCCACTGCGAGCTGCAGGCCATGGCGCGCGAGCTGGGCATCACGCACGTGCGCTACTCCTACAACAATCCGCGGCTGACGGTAGACATGTCGCACCCCCGCTTCGTTCTCGATCAGAACCGCTGCATCCTCTGCACGCGCTGTGTGCGCGTCTGCGCGGAACTGGAGGGCGCGCATGTCTGGGAGGTGGCCTCGCGCGGCATCTACTCGCGCATTGTCAGCGACCTCAAGGACGACTGGGGCCATGCCCGCAACTGCACCGGCTGCGGCAAATGCGTACAGGCCTGCCCCACCGGAGCGCTCGCCGAGAAGGGCCTCTCAGTGATGGAGATGGTCAAGGAGACCGACGCCATCAGCCGCCTGGCCACGCAGAAGACGATGGCTGCCAATGGCGCGCGGTAATGCGATGGTCAGTCGTCCACCGGTTCCTCCAACCCTGAATGCAAAAAGTTCTACCGCCAGTATAAAAATGTACCACCGGCATAGAAATGTAGCGCCGGCATAAAAATGTAGCGCCGGAAAACTGTAGCGCCGGAAAACTGTAGCGCCGGCCTCCCGGCCGGCTGTCGCGTGGACCTCCCGGTCCACGCTCGATTCTATTTAGAAAATACAACCAGGCTGCGTCATCCATCCGTAACTCGCAACAACGCACAGCCGTACCGCAATACCGCGCGCCAGCAAATTCCCGCGCTGAAACCACTGGATAAACGCCTTGAATCAAGCCGGAACGGCGTGGAAAAGTCTACCAGCCCGTGCATATTCTTAAATACTCCCCATAAAGTCGGTTGCGTTTGCAAACCTCATACCGCACACTATAGACATGTACAGGCTAGTTCGCCTCTCGGTTTGCATGTTGTCTTGTGCTTTGTTTTGCTTCCCACTTCAAATCCGCGGGCAGAGTTTCAAAAAATCCGATCTCTTCAGTTACTCCAACTTTGGGGGCGAGACTGCACCGTCCAAGGAACTGCTCTCTGTCTTGGAGCGCCAGGCTCGCTGGGACGATGCGGCCGGAGTCTTCAATCCTTCCGGGCTGCACCTGCGCTTTGTAAAGATCGACGAACAGCCTGCCCAACCCGCCAGCGCCACGGTGCGTTATCGCATCTTTGCCGAAGGCGCTCCAGAGAACAAGGTCTACGCCTTCGACACCTGGACCATCGACAAGCCCATCTCCGCCGACCCTCGCAATATCTACGTGAATGGCCAGGGCCTGCTGATGATTCACAGGCCCAGGCCCGAGCAGGAGACAATTACCTCGGCCGGGACCGACGAGTTCGATGTGCAACTGACCACCGGGAACGCCGAGCCCGTGCGCTTTGTTCTCTCCAGCATGGACGGCCAGTTGAAGGTCTTCGGCACCCTGGTTCCGCGGCCGGTAATGCAGGACGATCAGGGCTGCCGGATTGAGGCAAGAATCGCCCAGCCCAACGCCACCGCGGTGCTGATTGTTGCCGACGGTTTCCCGGCCAAGGAAAAAATTCCGCTGGTGCTGCAATCGGAGGGCGGAACGCTCAGCGAGACGCTGATTACCGACGCCGATGGCCACGCCACCATAGGCGTCTTTCCCTATCTCAAGGGCATGACCCACGGAATTCTCAAGGCCAGCGCCGAGGGCCCGGGTTGCCTTCCCTTTCTTGTGCTGCCCTGGGGCAAGGCGGCTTCGGCGGCTCCGCCTGCTTCCCCTGCCGCGGCGGCTGCGAGCGAAGCAAAGCATTGAAGGCGAATTGCAAAACTGCCATCGGCCCCCCGCGCGGTTTACACTGGTAATGCATGATTCCTACCTTGGCGTGGACCCCTGAAGGCGTACGTTTTATTGACCAAACCAAGCTCCCCCTCGAGGAGAGCTATGTGATCGCTACCACGTATGAAGAGGTAGCCCACGTCATCGTGACCATGGTGGTGCGCGGCGCGCCGGCCATTGGCGTTTCCGCGGCCTACGGCGTGGCGCTGGGTGTGCTGCGCACCAAGTCCATTACCGCTGCCGAGTTTGCCCCGGAGTTCGACTTTATCTGTGCGCGCCTGGCCGGAACCCGGCCCACGGCGGTCAATCTCTTCTGGGCCATCGACCGCATGAAGCGCCGCTTTGCTGCCCTGGCTGCCTCAGGCGAGCCTTTCGTAGAGATCCAGCAACAGATGCTGGCCGAAGCGCACGCCATGTACGCCGAAGACATTGCCGCCTGCAAGGCCATGGGTGCCTTTGGCGCGGCGTTCCTTCCCGATGAGGGCGGCGTGCTGACCCACTGCAACGCCGGCGCGCTGGCCACTTGTGGATACGGCACCGCGCTCGGCGTCATCCGCTCGGCAGTCGAGGCAGGCAAGCGAATCCGCGTTTACGCCGATGAGACAAGGCCCTTTCTGCAAGGCGCGCGGCTCACCGCCTGGGAGCTGATGGCCGACGGCATCGACACCACGGTGATCTGCGACAACATGGCCGCCAGCCTCATGCGCGCGGGAAAGATTCAGGCCGTCGTCGTCGGTGCCGACCGCATCGCCGCCAATGGCGACACGGCCAACAAGATCGGCACTTACAATGTAGCGATTCTCGCCCGTGAGCACGGCCTCCCGTTTTACGTCGCCGCGCCCTGGTCCACCATCGACCTCGCCACGCCGACCGGCGAAGCAATTCCCATCGAAGAGCGGCCGGCCTGCGAGGTCACCCACCACGGCGGCAAGCAGCTTACGCCATACGGCGTGGGCATATGCAACCCCGCCTTTGACGTCACGCCAGCCAAGTATATTGCCGCCATCTTCACCGAGCGCGGCGTACTGCGCCCGCCCTTTGAAGAGTCGCTCAAGGCGATGGATTTCTCTCTCCCGCGCTCTTGATTTATCCTCAACAAGTGGACCACTTTCGCCGCATTGGCCAACTGCGCCGCCGTCTGACCAAAGCCGGACTTCAAGGGCTGCTGGTCACCTATCTTCCCGATCTCCGCTACCTCTCGGGATTTACCGGATCGAGCGCCGCGCTGGCCGTTACGCGCCGCACCGCGCGGCTCTTCACCGATGGCCGCTACACAGCTCAGGCCGCCGAAGAAGTCTCCGTCGCCGAGGTCCAAATCGTCTCCAGTTCTCCAGCCGTTGCCGCCGTGCAGTGGCTGGCCGCGCAGCCCGGCGTCGAGTGCGCGGGCTTTGATCCCACCCAGACCACGGTGGCAAACCTGGCCCGCTACAAGGCCGAGCTGCCCTCGCACCTGCGCCGCAACTTTCTCGCCGCGCCAGCCGCCCCGCTCGTCGAGCCCCTGCGCCGCGTCAAAGACGAGGACGAGCTGGCGCTGCTCAGCCAGGCCGCGCTCGCCGGCTGCAAGCTCTTTGAAGGCATTCTGGAGTTTATTCGCCCCGGCCTGGCGGAGTTTGAAGTTGCCGCCGAGTTGGAGCATCAGGCGCGCCTGCTGGGGGCTGAGGGAATGTCGTTTGGGACCATCGTCGCTTCCGGCCCTCGTTCCGCGCTTCCGCACGGCCACGCCAGCGCCGCCAAGCTGCCACGCCGTGGCTTTGTGACCCTCGATTTCGGCGTTATTCTCAACGGTTACTGCTCGGATATGACCCGCACCGTGCACCTTGGCAAGCCCAAAGCCGATGAGCGCGCTGCCTACGAGGCGGTGCTGGAGGCGCAGCAGGCCGGGGTGGACGCGGTCAGCGCCGGAGCAAGCTGCGCCGAGGTGGATGAGGCCGCGCGCGGCGTGCTGCGGCGGGCTGGATTGGCCGAGGCCTTTACCCATTCCACCGGCCACGGCTTGGGCCTGGAAATTCATGAAGCGCCGCGCATCGGCGCCAACGAGACCACCCGGCTGCAGGCCGGAATGGTCATCACCATCGAACCGGGAATTTATCTTGCCGGCCGCTTCGGCATCCGCATCGAAGACATGGTGGCCGTTACGCAAAACGGAGGCCAGGTGCTCACCCCCGCGCCCAAGGCCCTCATCGAATTATGAAGCCAGACGATTTCTTCGCAGTCAGGTATTTTGATAGGGCGTATTGAAAATCAAGTTTTGAAAAGGCACGACTTCAGTCGCGCTGCAAGCTGAACAAAATAAAGACTGGGCTTTAGCACCTGGAGAACGTTTTTCAGCTATTATGACTTTTGCCACTGGCACTCAAGGAGCACATGAAACCACAAGATATTGAAGACCTGAAGCAACTGATCGAATTCCTCAAGGAATATCAGGTTGCCGAGTTCGATCTGGATCGCGGCGACCTGAAGATCCGCCTCAAGTTCAACCAGCCTGAGACCGCCTCCAGCATAGGTGAGATGGCGCGCTTGCTGGCCGCGGCGCGGCCCGCGGCGGAGTCCGTTACGGCTCAGACGACTCACTCATCCGCGGCCCCGCCAGCGCCCTCGCCAGCAGTTCCAGCCACCGACCCCAATGCCGGCCTGCATCTGGTCAAGTCGCCCATGGTAGGCACCTTCTTCGGTTCGCCCTCGCCCGGCGCCGCTCCGTTTGTCTCTCCCGGCGACCGCGTCGCCAAAGGTCAGGTGATCGGCATTGTAGAAGCCATGAAGCTGATGAACGAAATCGAATCCGACGAAGCCGGCGAGGTTGTCAAATGCCTGGTCACAAACGGCCAGCCCATCGAGTACGGACAGCCGCTGTTTACTATGCGGCTGGGTTAGCAGGAGAGCGAGTCAGCGAGTCAACAAGCCGGCGATGCGCTGGCGAGTATTGATTCAAAGCTC
>CAZDYU010000095.1:0-17668 GCA_964509755.1 uncultured Occallatibacter sp.
TCATGATGGTGGCCGGGTTCGAGTTCACCAGCACCACCTCATAGCCCTCCTGCTTCAGAGCCTTGCAGGCCTGCGTGCCGGAGTAATCGAACTCCGCCGACTGCCCAATCACAATCGGCCCCGAGCCGATCACCAGTATCTTCTGAATGTCATTTCTGCGTGGCATGGTTTTTTCTTGTTTCTCGTCTCTCAAAATCTCTTACATCTTACATTGAATTAGCTTGATCCTTTTCACGCTTGCGCTCAAATCGAACAAAGCCACTGAGCAATTGAACAAATCTGGTTATCCATTGTGAGGTTGGCTGCATTCTCGATTCTTCCGTCCTCAAGCCTATCCCAAATCTCAATTGACATCGCGGCCTCAATTGCAGCACCGATGTAAAATATATAGGGTTTCAGCCCTTCGATTGCAAATGCTTCTTGTATCCTTCCTAATGCCGACCAAGCCGTTTTCCAATGTTCATCTGCCCCAGCCGGATCAATGCCTCCCTTGAGTTCACCAAGCGCAACGTATCTAGCTGAGTCTTTCACGACACTCGGCGCAAATCTATCAGGTGCACAATCAAACAAACAAAGATCGACGTTCTTACCCACTAAAGGAACTGTTAAATTCAGGACGAGAGTTCGGTATTTTTCGTTCGTTTTCCAGCTAAGGCCATGTATTGTCCTCTCAATACCTAGTTCATCATCTCTCAGCAGCCTCCATCCTTTCGAAATTTTGGTTTCAACGAAAATTTGTCCGCCGCCAAGTCTCAAAAAACCGATTAAAGCTCTACATAGCTTGCATTGAGCCAAAAAACCTCCCACATTCCGCATTGACCCACCCAGCGTATCCCCGCGCGTCAGCAGAAACCGAAAAACAAGTTCTTCAACGAAATTGTGACCCGCGGGTTCCAGGAATTTCGCTATCAATTCGGCAATGGCTGTGGCCTTATTCTCATCGGACAAAAACTTCACTGCTTTATCTGACAACCCTGCAGCCGTGACCAAAGCCGGGCGGATTTGCGCAATCTCAAGCAATCCATTGGGAGTCTTTGCCGCTGACGCGGCGACCTTAAGGGCGCGAGCTTGTTCAACATGAGGCGTGGCGCGCACATTCCTTTCAAGTGCAAGCGTTACGAATCCGGCGCGAATTGCCTCATAACTGGTCCTGAGATCATTACAGGATTTTAGGTGCTGCTTGTACGCATCTCCCATTCTGTCCTACCTCTTTCGCCAAACGTAAACACATTTTCTGACTTCTTGCCTCCCGTGAAGCCCCATCTGCTGACTGCTGTTCCCTTTCCCTCGTTCGAGAACCCAGATTGCTTCGACGTCAAACCCAGCTTGTTCGGCAAAGTCCGACAAGATCAAATCCACAGGCAAGTGTGCGCCTTGGTACCTAACATTGTCGTTTACCATCACAAACGGCGCTCCACGCTTTAGCACATTCACGCTTGCAAAGATCAACAACCCAAGCTCAAAGAAGTAATTCTTCACCATACGAACTATGCCCGGATTATTGATCGTGTCGTCTCTCTTGCAGATTTCAAGATATTGAAGCACGAGTCCGAGCATTTTCTGGGATTCAAATGCACTAGAAGCAGCATCAAAAACATCTCGCCCGAACTTTACTTTCAGGTCGAGCTTTTCTCTGTTCTCGACGGTACAAGATAGCATTGTCTGTCGAAGTGCTCGGACTTCAAGTTCACTAATTCCAAGCATTGCAAGTTCCAGAGCGTAAGTTCTTGTGTAATCATATCGATTGCAGTAAGGTGGAGAAGTAATCAAGCCGGAAATTGAATTCGTCTCTATAGTGGGAAGAATATCCAGACACGATCCTCGATTTAATTCGATATTCCCACGATTATTATTAGTTTCTTGCGGAAAAAGCGTCGTCTGGTATTCACTACCATCAATGTCATCGGCGATCTGCAAGAGTTTATCGCAGATTGCCTCATCGAATGACTTAATTCGCCCTTTATCGAAGACCTTTTTCCCAAGGCAACGCCCAGATCTATGGTCCCAACGCAGATACTGTCCATCCTTCCGTGTGTAACTAATCTCTTCAAGTATACACATAGCCGCAAAACGGAGTAGCCTCGACATAAGCGCATCTTTCTCCAATGAAGCGTCGAACAAAAACCGCTCAAGCAGATACTCATTCTCTTGCGGAAAGGCTCCCTTGGTAATTCTGAGATGCGTAAATAGAATGCGTTCGCCGGTTTGAGCCCATTTCCGAGCCTCAACTTTTTCTCGAAGTTGTTTGGCCAATTTGATTCTATCTGCGTTTAATGCGGCTTTCCTAACCTCAATTATTTCTGCTCCACTTGGCAGTAATTCGATACCGACAGAATCTAGACCAAGTTCCGCAGCGATTAAAAGAGTCGTTCCACTCCCCGCAAACGGGTCCAGAACCTTTCCTTCAGAAAGGCCAACTTTGTCGCATAAATATCTAACAAGGGATGCCGAAAAACCCTCACGGTATTTGCACCATCGATTCCCAATCTCTTCTCGATTTGCTTGGAAGCTCACCAATGTTCGATCCAGATCTCGGTTAATCATCATCTTCTGAGCGAACCTTTGCATTAAGACTTCATCTGCCTCGCTTATACGCGAAAGCATATCCATATGCTGGATTGGGAGTTGGTCAATTGATGTCAATACAACCATGATGTGGATTCCAATCGAAAAATCATCCGATGAGTCGCATTCAAATCAACAAGCAATTGGAAATTCAAATGATAATTGATTAAAACTCGAAGTTTTCAAAAACAGCGGAGCCTTGGCCCCGCTGCGATTGCGAAAAGAACACCTCGAATATGATTCCAGCTCTTCATCCCTTCCACTCCTCCATCATGCGCCGGAAATCGCGGAAGAGGTAATTCGAGTCATGCGGGCCGGGGGCGGCTTCTGGATGGTACTGCACACTGAACAACGGCAGCGTTTTGTGCCGCAAGCCTTCAAGCGTCTGGTCGTTCAGATCCACATGCGTCAGTTCCACCTCGCTCAAATTGATCGAATCGGGATCGACGGCGAAGTTATGATTGTGCGCGGTAATTTCCACCTTGCCAGTGAGATTGTTTCTGACCGGATGATTGCCGCCGTGATGGCCGAACTTGAGCTTGTAGGTCCGCCCGCCCAGCGCTAGCCCGGTCAGTTGATGCCCCAGGCAAATTCCAAAGACCGGCACGCGGCCCAGAAACTTGCGAATCGCGCGCACGGCATAATCCACCGGCTCGGGATCGCCGGGACCGTTCGAGAGAAAGACGCCGTCCGGCTTCAGGTCAAAAACATCCTCGGCCGAAGTCTCGGCAGGAACCACCGTCACCCGGCAGCCCTCGCGCACCAGCATTCGCAAAATGTTGAGCTTGATGCCAAAGTCATACGCCACAACATGGCGCTCACGCGCTTTTGCTTCTTGGTTGAGAGCAACAGCCAATAAAGGATCGCCCGTCTGGTTGCGCCCATCCGTCGCGTCAAAGCTGAAGACCGACTTGGTTGAAACCACGCGCGCCAGATCGGTGCCGTCCATCTTGCGAATGTTTTTAGCCTTTTGGACCAGAACGTCTGTATTGGTTTCAGAAGTCGAAATCACGCCGCGCATCACGCCATGGGTCCGCAAGTGCCGCACCAGCGCGCGCGTGTCGATCTCCGCCAGCACCGGAACCGAATACCGTTCCATGTACTCGTCGGTGACCTGCTCGGAGCGCCAATTGGAGCTGACGGGCGAGAACTCGCGGACAATCAGGCCCTCGATATAGGGCTTGGCCGACTCATTATCTGCCTGATTGGTGCCGTAGTTGCCAATCTGCGGGTTGGTGAGAACGACAATTTGACCGGCATAGGAGGGATCGGTGGCGATTTCCTGATAACCGGTAAGGGAAGTATTGAAAACGACCTCGCCCTGGCATTCGCCTGGGTGGCCGTAGCCGAGGCCGCGGAAGATACGCCCGTCTTCGAGCGCTAGAATCGATTGCATTGCCTCTCCGAAGAGTGGATTCTACTGATTTTAGCAGATATGCGCGATCCCCTTTATTATCAATATCCAGTGTTCTTAAAGGCTGCTTAACTGGAGATTGGCAGGAGGAAGGGCACACCTCACGGCCGCTTCAGAACCGATTGCCTCGTTAACTATAACAGTCTTTGCGCGGCATTCAGCGGACTGTCCGAAACAGGACGACCCCAATGGATACGCTGGAAATGCCGCAAGTCTCTCTACATCCGGCAAGGCGGCAATAACCAGTATCGATCCGGCATGATCCGGACCTGGGAGCAGGCCGAGAAGGTCGCCCAAGCCGAGCGGGATAAACGAGACCCGGTCAAAATATAGGTGCCGCGGACATCTTGGTCACCAGATGCCAAGGAAGAATCCAACCGGCTAGCCGGTCAGCAAACTTTTGGCAGTCCGCGCGGCAGCGCTCACTCCGCTTGCCAAGGGTATTGCCGCCGGCAAGCACTCAAGCAAACTTCATTCAATGCGCGCCATAAGAATCATTGGTCGGCATTTTCGTCCTCGAATAGGCTGGCAAAGAAATAAGATGAATGCAGCAGGTCAATGTGACTCACGACTTCATCACAATTTCGCCGGGTCCGCGCCTTCGCGCCGCCATGATTCTCGCCATTATTGCCGACGTGCTGCAACTTGTTGTCTTCCCTCTCTTTGTTGCAGGCATTGGATCGCCGGCTGACGACGTTCTCGACTTAGGAATAGGTGCCGCGCTGACTTACCTTCTCGGTTGGCACTGGGAGTTCATGCCTTCGTTTCTTGGCAAACTGGTGCCGGGAGTCGATCTAGTTCCTCTCTGGACGTTGGCCGTTGCAAACGTCTATCGCAAGTCCAGGCAAATTGCGGTCGCCCGAGAAGGAATCAGTGAAGAGCGTCCGATGCGGGAAGACCCGCGAAACAAGTAGCCGGTACTCAACGCACCAAGTCGCAGTGCTGCCGCGGCGATACGCGCCTTGTCGGCAAGTTCAACATTTTCATTCTTGAAATGCGGAAGGGTTGGACCGATCCGGCGCAGAAGAACTCCAGGACAATCCACTATCACGGGTATGGTAGGTTCACTGTCGATGGGGAGATGATCAGGCTGAAGTCTGCGAAGGCGTAGGCCAGATGTAAATGGGCGCTCTCGATTCATGTGCGGAAGGGTTGGGCTTCGAGCAGACAAGCAGCGGATCGCCGATTAGTTCCCTGCCCACAATAAAAGTGTGTTTTTCGACGAGTATTGCAAGATCGACTCGATCCACCTCGCGCCATCCAGGCCTCACAATCGATGAAAATGCTCTTGACGAGAAAACGGCGAAATGCCGGTAAAAGCGAATGTTTAACGAACTTTAAATGAACGAATAAGATCAATTGAATGAATGACATGATTGGAATAAGCGAAGATAAAGAGAATCTAAAACAGGGGTTTTTTGTATTTTTACCACCTATCTGATTGAAAATGAACATGTTAACTTTTACCGCCCGAGCTAAAAGCGAAATTCTGGTGAATCTAATATAAAGATTTTTCCCTATCTGATTGATAATAAACATCTCGACTTACTCAAAAACGCCCCTAACCCTATCTTGCTTATAATGAGCTAGTTGACTATTTCATCCAGGAGAGCAACTGGCTCTGCCGGGGGGTGATAAATGAGCGCCGTCCCTTCAGGACTCCGGATAAATTGCCGGGATCGTCTACCCAGCGCTGAAGCGCTGGGCTAGCAAACATTGCGCCTACGGCGCGGTCGAAGAGACCTGCCAAGCGCGTCTATTCCGCTCATCGCACCGCCTATTATCCGGCCCAAAATAGAGTGGAGGCACCCCACCCATTCGGCAAGGAACGCGGAATGGACGGCGCCAAAATCACAGTATTTATGGACCGAATCAATAACAATCCTGCGCCTACGGCGCGGGGGAAGAAGCTGCTGCCGGTGACGAAGCTGGTACGGGCAACGACATATCGGTTTCCGGTGCGGCTGGATTTTTGGCCGCTTTTCATTATTGTTCAGGAAGTGGTGGTAATGATCTGCAAGAGTTTGGCGAGAATATCAGGCGATGGAATTTGTGCGATCCCGCCCTATTGATCCGGCCCAAAAATAGAGTGGAGGTATCCCACCCATTCCGCAAAAGAAACGCTGATCAACGACAGCAGGCCGGGGGTGTCGTCCGCGCCGTTTTAGACATACCTCCGGGAGGGCGCGCCGGGAGCCACGCCGTTGCCGTGCTTCGTGATCACAGACGAACCGGAGCAAATACTCACCGGCGGCGTACCGGTCGCAGTTTTTCGAAGCTCAATGCCCAGCCCGTCTTTACCCCTGTCTACGCTTCGCATTGCATCCCTTGATGCAATACGCAACACTCAGGGCCGAGCAGATCTCTACTTCTTTCTGGCAGGACTCTTTCATTCCCTACTTTCATGCCGGTATTTCCAGCGCATTGCAGAGTTTTACTTGCCATGAGCCGGGGTGCGGTACTATGCTCTTGTCATGCGTCGATGTCGCTAAACACCGCCCTGGTGCCAGCCCCGATGCAGACGCGCGCCTTGTTCGCGCACGCAGATTCCCGTCTGACAGCTTGACATTCACCCCAAAAAACTGAAAAACGCTGGGAAACAATCCCGGTAGAAGGAGATCATCATGGCGCGTATAGCCGCGAATGTAACGGAAATCATTGGGCGGACCCCGCTGGTCCGGCTGAATAAAGTGGCTGCCGGGCTGCCGGCAACCGTTCTGGTCAAGCTGGAGAGCCAGAACCCTGTGTCAAGCGTCAAGGACCGCATCGGGCTGGCGCTGATTGAGGCCGCCGAGAAGGCTGGCACGATCACCCCCGGCAAGACGGTGCTGATTGAGCCCACCAGTGGCAACACCGGTATTGCGCTGGCCTTTGTGGCCGCCGTCAAAGGCTACAAGTTGATTCTGACGCTGCCTGAGACAATGAGCCTGGAGCGCCGCGTGCTGCTGCTGGCCTTTGGCGCTGAGATTGTGCTGACGCCGGGACCGAACGGCATGAAGGGCGCCATCGCCAAGGCCAATGAGATTCTGGCCAAGACGCCGAATGGATACATTTTGCAGCAGTTCGACAACCCGGCGAATCCGGCGATCCACTATGCCACCACGGGCCCTGAGATCTGGGACGACACGGATGGCAAGGTGGACATTCTGATCAGCGGCGTGGGCACGGGCGGCACCATCACCGGCGTATCCAAGTACATCAAGGAGCGCAAGCCCAGCTTCAAGGCGATTGCCGTGGAGCCGACCGACAGCCCCGTGCTGAGCGGCGGCAAGCCGGGGCCGCACAAGATTCAGGGCATCGGCGCGGGCTTTGTGCCTGCCGTGCTGGACACCGGCCTGGTGGATGAAATCATCCAGATCAGCAACGACGAGGCGATTGCGACAGCTCGGGAACTGCCTCTGAAGGAAGGTCTGTTTGTGGGCATCAGTTCCGGAGCGGCGGCGGCGGCGGCGTTGAAGGTGGCCGCGCGGCCGGAGAATGCAGGCAAGCTGATCGTTGCGGTGCTGCCGGACTTTGGCGAACGCTATCTGTCCAGCATTCTCTTTGAGAGTCTGCGTCAGCAGGCGCTGGCTCTGCCGACTGAAGCGATTGCCGTGTAACCACCCGCGGCGGGGCCAATGGCTCGCTGACCGGCTGCAATAGGTTTGTAGTTTCCCAGGTTCCCAAACGGGACCTGGGGAACCCGGCTGCGCGACACAATGCCTGATGCAACCTGTAATCTGTTGGATAGACCAACATCATGACTCTGATCGCCCGCATCCGCGAAGACCTCGACTCCATTCTGGAGCGCGACCCTGCCGCGCGCTCGCGGCTCGAGGTGCTGCTCTGCTATCCGGGGCTGTGGGCGGTGTGGATTCATCGCATAGCCTTTGTGCTTTGGCGCGCCAATCTGTTGCTGCTTGCCAGGGTCGTCTCTCAGGTAGCCCGCTTTTATACCGGCGTCGATATTCATCCCGGCGCGGTACTGGGACGGCGGCTTTTTATCGACCATGCCACCGGCGTGGTGATTGGCGAAACCTCCATCGTAGGCAATGACGTGACCATGTACCAGGGCGTGACGCTGGGCGGCACCGGCAAGGGTCACGGCAAGCGCCATCCGACCATCTGCGACGGCGTCTTTATCGGCAACAACGCCAACATTCTGGGCAACATTACGGTAGGCGAAAACTCGCGCGTCGGCGCCGGCTCGGTGGTGCTGTCGGATGTGCCGCCGGATTCGACTGTGGTAGGCGTGCCCGCGCATATCGTTTATCAAAACGGCGAGCGGGTGCTGATTACCGACCCGCACGACATCAAGGACCCGCTTTCAGATTCGTTGATTGCGCTTTCTGCTCGCGTGGAAGAGTTGGAAGAGCGCTTGGGCGGCGTGCGCAAGCCCGCCGATCAGTTCACTGCCGAGGCCGCCGAACGCGAGGCCTACCGAGTGAAACTGGATCGGCTGCGGCAGTACGTTTCCATGGGCGAAGGGATTTAAAGCGCGGGGCAATGGTATCCATCCGTTGAAGCGGCACCTGCCGCCAGCCTGGAACTCGCGCGGGACGCGCAGAATCTCCTCTGCATGAATCGCCTTAGAACAGGGATTTGACGGTCAGGGTGACAATGGCCGAATGCGTAAGCGTCGTACCAGTTCCCGACGCAGTTGCAGTCACCGCAACCTGGTAGATGCCGGGCGGCGTTTCACCGGAAATCGGATTGGGCGACCCGCATCCGGCCATTCCGAACGCGACTCCAACTGCCAGCAGCACGGCAAATAATCCAGCCATGGAGCCGCGGCGACGATGCCACCCCGGCAGCAGAAGCAAGGTAAGCGCTCCAAGGACTGCCGCGGAGACAGAGATAGAGCCAGCCTCGGACTTGTGCGGAGCCGCTGTCTGGATCACGAGATTCGCACTTCCCTGCCCTTCCGGCAACGAAGCAGGACTGAAGTTGCAAGCCGTATTCGCGGGCAAACCGGAACAGGTCAGTGCAAGCGCCTGATTGAAGCCCCGCAGGCTGGTTACGCTGACATGAACCGCGGTCGCAATACCGGTGTAGACAGTCGCCGCTCCGGGTCTCACACTGATGGAAAAATCCCCGGCAACAATCGTCTCCTGAAACACGGCGGAGGTGCTGCTGGAGAAGTCCGCGTTGCCTTCGTATTTAGCTGTGATGTTATGGACTCCCAGCGTGGTGAAGCTTGCCGTCATGCTCGCCGTGCCACTTGCGGTGACCTGTGCCGTGCCCAGTAAGTTGGAGCCGTCATAGAAGGTGACATTACCGCTTCCGGCCTGGGTGGAGTTATTCTGCGCGGAGACGTTCGCTGTCATCGTGACCGGTTGGTTAAGGTCGCCCGGATTGGGCGAGGCGGTGAGGCTGGTGGAGGTGGAGAGGGCGGTGATAACTTCGGTGAACGATGCTGAACTGGCAAGAAGGTTGCTGGTGGCTGCGAAGCTGGCGGTAACCGGATAGCTGTTAGGTGGAAGTGTAGAGATAGTGTTGGTGGCTGAACCGGTGGCATCGGTGGTGAGATTAATAGTCTGACCATTGAAGCTGAGATGGATGATATTGCCTGCGCCCGCGGATTGGCCGTTGACCGTAAGACGCGCGGTGAAAGTGACGGTACTACTGAATCGCACCCGTGGGTGTGCCGGACGCAGCGTTTAGTTGAGCCGTAAAAGTGACGCGCTGCCCGGCCGGCGCTGGATTGAGAGAACTGGTCAGCGTCTCGGTGGCGCCGCATTGACTGAGTGTGCCGGTGTATTCGTACGCGCCCATATCGATGATGCAGCCCTTGCCGGTAGCATCCTTTGGTGGCTTTGGTTACGATGCCAATGGCGGTTGTGGCGAGCTAAACGACCTTTAGGAGTTCAATCCATCCGCCAGCCAGTGGGCGTGGATGGGTGGGAGCGGTTTAATTCCCATGCATGATTGTGATGAATTCGTATACGGCCAGCCAGGCGTGTACGGCACGTTGGGAGCGCCCGCTCTTGGAAATCTGCCCGGAAGCCGCCAAGGAGCATCAAGTTGGACCGACAACAGCGGCGATTTCTGGCTTTTTGGGGGCTGGGGAACAGTTTCCAGCAACGGAGGGGGCTGCCTCAACGACCTATGGGTCTATCAGCCCGTGCCCAGTTTGCAGGCCGCCGCAACTCCGACTTTCAACCCGCCCGGTGGAAACTACACCACGGCGCAGTCTGTAACCATCGGCGGCGCCACGCCAAACGCGGTCACCCAAATCACAGTATTTATGCGCCGAATCAATAGTGTGAATAAACCCTAATTTCCCTTCAATTCGAAGGCCATCGGCAGCAACTCCCGGAAGGCCATCACCCGCGCTCCGTCACCGGCCGGAAAGATCACCGGCGCATCGGGCAGGATAAACTCGGCCAGCACCTGCCGGCAAGCGCCACAGGGCGGGCTGGCGGCTTGGTTCAGGTTGGCGACGGCGGCGGCCTCGATGCGAATCTCTGGCCCGAATTGGGAGACGGCGCTGACCAACGCGGAACGCTCGGCGCAGATCGTCAATCCGTAGCTCATGTTTTCCACGTTGCAGCCGGTAACGACGCCGCCACCCACAAGCCGCAACGCCGCACCCACCCGGAAGCCCGAGTACGGCGCATAAGCATTGCCCGCGGCCTGGCGCGCCCGTTCGAGCAGGCTCAGCAGCGCGGCGTCGTTCGTTGATTGTTCGTCCATAGGCTTTTTTCTTCCCTTACCGCGTGATTCGAGCCTAAAACATCCTCGCGCCCGCTGTACAACCGCAAGAAGGCGGACCCCCGATCCCCTGACCCTGCCCCCTGATCCCTAACCCCCAATTCCTTGCCCCTGCCCTCAAAATGCCCCGATAAACTCCGTTCCTCAAGTTGAGCCTCTTCTTTCCGATAAAGGCCTTGAGTACTTGCCGTGCCGGGAGATCAAACCCAGCCAGGCGGATGAGTGGATGCGATGGATGAATTGACGAGGGAGTTCCTGATCGAGAGCCAGGAAGGCTTGGACCGCATGGAGCGGTGCCTGACCGACCTGGAAGAGCGGCCGCAGGATGCGGGACTCATAGGAGATATCTTCCGCTCGGTGCATACGATCAAAGGCACAACGGGGTTTCTCGGCTTCAAGCGGCTGGAAAAGCTGGCCCACGCCGGAGAAAACCTGCTGGGCCTGCTGCGCGAGAACAAGCTGACCGCGAACGAACCCATCATTACCGGCCTTTTACAACTGCTGGACGGCCTGCGCTTGATTCTCAAGACGATCGAAAGCGAAGATGCCGAGGGCGAGGGCGAGGATACGGCGCTGATCGCTCGCCTGGAAGAGCTGCAGCAGCCGGCCGAGGCGCAGGTCAAGAAGCCGGCCCATGCTCATGCCGGCGGTCACGCCGCAAAAGCCGCGCCGCCGCCGGCGCCAGCAGCTACTCTGCCCGCTCAGCCGGCCCCAGTTCCGGTCCCAGTTGCAGCCCCAGTTGCAGCACCGCCATCCGATATCGGGCCCGCGCAAGCCGCTGCCTCCGCGCCCAAAGAGCCTGAGAGCGAGGCCGCCCGCCCGCGCACCCAGGGCAGCGCCGCCGAGAGTTCGCTGCGCGTCGATGTCACCCTGCTGAACCGGATGATGAATCTGGTGGGCGAACTGGTGCTGACCCGCAATCAGGTTCTGCAAGCCACGTCAACCGATCCCAATATGACGCTGCTTTCGCGCCGCCTCGACATGGTCACCGCCGACCTGCGCGAGAGCGTGATGAAGGCCCGCATGCAGCCGGTGTCGAACATCTTCTCGAAGATGCCGCGCATCGTGCGCGATCTTTCGCAATCGCTGGGCCGCCGCGTGCGCCTGGAGGTCGAAGGCCAGGATACCGAACTCGACAAGAGCCTGCTTGAAGCCATCAAAGACCCGCTCACCCACGCGGTGAGAAACTCGCTCGATCATGGCATTGAGCCGCCCGATGTGCGCCAGGCAGCCGGCAAGAACCCCGAGGGAATGCTGAAGCTGCGCGCCGCGCAGGAGGGCAGCCACGTCATCATCGAGGTCTCCGACGACGGCGCTGGCATCAACGTTGAAAAGGTGCGCCAGAAGGCCATCGAGCGCGGCCTCATTACTCCGGAGCGCGCCGCCCATCTGGCCGAGCGCGAGTTGCTGCAACTGGTCTTTCTACCCGGCTTTTCAACCGCCGCCGCGGTCACCAACGTCAGCGGCCGCGGCGTCGGCATGGATGTGGTTCGCACCAACGTCGAGAAGATCGGCGGCAAGGTCGAGATCGACTCCCGCACCGGCAAGGGCACCACGCTGCGCCTGCGCATTCCGCTGACGCTGGCCATTATTCCCGCCTTGATCGTCCGCAGCGTCAACCAGAGCTTTGCCCTGCCGCAGGGCGCGTTGTCAGAGTTGGTCCATGTACCGCCGGGCCAGGCCGCCACGGCCATCGAGTGGATTGAGAACGCGCCGCTTTACCGGCTGCGCGGCAAGCTGCTGCCGCTGGTCTTTCTTGACCGGCTCCTGATGCCCGGCGTCGAGCACAAGATTGCCACCGAGCGCGACAACTTCATTGCCGTTCTGGACGCCGACGGCCGCCGCTTCGGCCTGGTGGTCGATGGGCTGGCCGACCCGGAGGAGATCGTCGTCAAGCCGCTTTCGGCGGTTCTCAAGGACATTGGCCTCTTCAGCGGCGCAACGGTGCTGGGCAATGCCGATCTGGCGCTGATTCTCGATCCTGGATCGATCGCGATGAAGACCGGCGTGACCATGCGCGAGGAAGAAGCTTCGCAGATTGCAGATTCGGAAGCCGATGCCGGCAAGAGTCTTGAATATCTGCTGGTCGAGGCCGCTGGACGCCAGGCCGCCGTGCCGCTTACCGAGGTGCTGCGCATCGAGCAGCTTCCGCTCTCGCGCATCGAGTACATCGGCTACCGTCCGGTGCTCAACTTTGAGGGCCAGTTGCTGCCGGTCGAGGACACGGGCGGCGTGCTGGCGGCGGCGCAGGCCGATCCCGAGGCGCAGATCATCGTGGTGGTCTGCCGCGAGGGCAATCGCCATGTCGGCATTGCGGTCTCGCATGTTTTGGACGTAGCAGCCGGCGGCGACCTCTTCGAGGCTGGCACCGCGCAGCGCACCGGCGGCGTCACGCTGCTGAAAAATCGCGTCACGGGAGTCGTCGATCTGGGCGGCGTGGCCCCGCTTCCGGCCAATGAAGTCGCGGCCGCCGAGTGGAATCATGCCGAGGAGGCAGTGGTATGAGCGCAACAGCAGTTGCAGTGCATCGCAAGGACAAAGCAGCGGCGACCTTGGTTGAGATGTGTTCGGTGCGCCTGGGGGCTACGCTCTTTGGCGTTCCCATCACGCACATTCTGGAAATCGTCGGCGGGGCGCGGCCGCAACCCGTGCCGCTGGCTCCGGTCTTTGTGGGCGGGCTGGTTCACTATCGCGGCGACGTTCTAACCACCGTCAGTTTGCGCCAGTTGCTGGGAATGCCGCCCAAGGAAGGCTCCCAGGATCTGCTGGTGCTGGAGAGCTCGGGCGGCAACTTCGGTTTGCTGGTGGATTCGGTCGGCGAGGTGCTCACCGTCTCGTCGGCCGACCACGAGCCCAATCCCTCGATTCTCGATGAGCGCCGGAGAGCACTATTTGCCGGAGCATACAAGCTCAAAGACAGCCTGATGGTCATGCTGGACCCCGAGCAACTGGACCCAATGCGCCTGAGCGCAGTTCTAGCCGCCTAGCTTGAAGAGGCTCGGTGCATTTTCAGTCTGGAGGTAACCATGCGAGCGTTGATTGTCGACGATTCTCGATTTGTAAGAGGGTTTCTGCGCGGCCTGCTCGAAGAAAAAGGTATCGAGTGCGCGGAGGCGGCCGACGGCCAGGCTGGCATGGACCACCTGAACTCGGGCATAACCTTCGACCTTGCGCTGGTGGATTGGAACATGCCGGTGATGAATGGCCTGGAGATGCTCAAGCAGTTGCGCAGCGACGGACATAGCGACCTGAAGGTGATGATGGTGACCACCGAGGCCGAAAACGACTTCATCATTCGCGCTTTGGACGCGGGCGCCGACGAGTACCTGATGAAACCCTTCGACGACGAGGCTCTGACCGAAAAACTGGCCATGCTCGGTCTTGTGGAGGTCTGAGCGATGCCCTCCGGCCGGCGTACCCGGATAGTGATCGTGGACGACTCGGCAGTGGTGCGAAGCCTGCTCCGCTCGGTAGTCTGCGCTGAAGCCAGCCTGGAAGTGGCTGGGACGGCGGGCGATGGCGAGTCGGCCTTGAGCGCCATTGAAACCCTTCGTCCCGACCTGGTTCTGCTGGATGTCGAGATGCCGGTCATGGATGGATTGGCCACACTCAGAAAGCTGCGCGCGCGAGGTCACAAAATGCCGGTCATCATGTGCAGTTCGCTCACCCAGCGCGGAGCCAAGGTCACGATCGAGGCGCTGGCCTGCGGGGCCTCCGACTACGTCGCCAAGCCGGCCGGCCAGGACGGCCGTGAAGCCGCCATGCGCGTCCTCTCGCAGGAATTGATTCCCAAGATTCAAGCACTCACCAGCCAGCAGCCGCAGCCGGTCTTTCCGGCCCCGCAGCGCCCGCTGTTTTTTCCGCCACTGGCGCCACCATCCAGACAGCAGTCAATCTCAACCACCCCGCTTGCGCTCGCCATCGGCGTCTCTACCGGCGGTCCGGCGGCGCTCGATATTCTGCTGCCCGCGCTGCCGGCCAGCTTTCCGCTTCCCGTCTTCATTGTGCAGCACATGCCGGAGCTATTCACCAAACTCTTTGCCGAGCGGCTCAACGGGCGCTGCCCGCTTCAAGTCCGCGAGGCCGCCGAGGGCGATCCGGTGCGCCCCGGCGTCGTTTACATCGCCAAAGGCAACTGGCACATGGAGGTTCTGAGCCCCTCGCGCGCCGGTTCGCCGCCCACCATGCACCTCAGTCAGGGGCAGCCGGAGAACCACTGCCGTCCCGCGGCCGATGTGCTCTTTCGCTCCGTCGCCGCGCAGTACGGTTCCGGTGTTCTGGCCGTCGTGCTCACCGGCATGGGTTCGGATGGAATGCTGGGCTGCCGCATGATCCGCGAACACGGCGGTTCCGTGCTGGCGCAGGATCAAGCCACCAGCACCGTCTGGGGAATGCCCGGCGCCGTCTGCAATGCCGGTCTGGCGCACAAGGTGCTGCCCCTTGCCGCCATCGCACCAGAGATTCTCCGGCTGGCCAGCCGCTCACATTTTGAAGCCCGTGAGCTTCGGGAAACGGTGGTCTAGCCATGCAAACCGGCTCAATGGTCGATTATGCCTATCTGCGCCAATTGGTCTACGGACTCTCGCAGAATGTCCTCGATCCCTCGCGCGACTACCTCTTCGAGACGCGCCTCACCAAGGTTCTGCGCAACCAGGGAATGACTCAGTTGGAAGAACTCGTCCAGCACCTCAAGATCAGAAAGAATCCCGTCCTCGAACGCAACATCGCCGAGGCCATGACGATCAACGAAACCAGCTTCTTCCGCGATGGCCGCCCCTTCGAGCTGCTGCGCACCGAATTG
The DNA here is from genome assembly GCA_964509755.1 of uncultured Occallatibacter sp. Lineage (GTDB taxonomy): Bacteria > Acidobacteriota > Terriglobia > Terriglobales > Acidobacteriaceae > Telmatobacter. The sequence goes on from CAZDYU010000095.1 coordinate 15,474, forward strand.
CTGCCCAAGCTTATCGAGTCGCGCCGCCCTCTCCGCAGTCTGCGCTTCTGGAGCGCCGCCTGCTCCACCGGCCAAGAGGGTTATAGCGTCGCCATGCTGCTGAATGAGCACTTTCCGCAGCTCGCCGGCTGGAATGTCCGCATCGAAGGCACCGACATCTGCAACGAGGTCGTCGAGAAGGCCCAGTCCGGCTCGTATCACCGCATCGAGATCAACCGCGGCCTCCCCGCGCGCTTTGTCGTCCGCTACTTCGATCACGTTGGCGAAGACTGGACCGTCAAGCCGGAGATCCACAAGGTTTGCAACTTTCGCCAGGCCAACCTCTGCTCGGTGCCGCTGCCCTTCAGCCGCATCGACGACCGCTTTGACGTCATCTTCCTGCGCAACGTCATGCTCTACTTCTCGCAGGAGACGCGCAAGACGCTGCTGGCCGGCATTCACAGGGTTCTGGCCCCCGACGGCATCCTCTTCCTCGGCTCCAGCGAGCAGCCCGCCGATCCCACCATCTGGACCCCGGTCCTTGCCGGTGGCACCTGCCACTTCCGCCCCCGCCAGCCAAGTTAGCTGGTTGGCGGTCAGGGGGCAGGGGGCAGGGGGCAGTGGTTATTGATCCGGCCCGAAAAACGAGTGGTGATATCCCACCCATTGTCACCCCAACGACGAAGACCTGTCGTTGGGTATCCCGATTCCGCAAAAGGACGCGGAATGGATTGGGCATCCAGATCACAGTATTGATGGGCCGAATCAATAACCTTCAGACCATCTGGATGAGTGCCTCGGACTGTTTTCGTCAGTTGAGAATCACTTCCGGGTTGCCGGTCACCCGGCCGGAACCCGTCAGCAGTGCCTTTTCCAGGCTTCAAGAAAACGGGTGCGGAAGACAGCGCCGCTTAAACTCACGTCCCTCAAATGTTGCATATCCACAGGCGATCCTTATTATTTATCTCTTTTTCAATTTACCGTCATCGGGTTTTCATTTTCTGAGCGGCCTAATAGCTGCGCACGCCAATTCCCCAGGAGGAACCAAACTATGAGAGTATTAACGCGTTGCCAACTGTTGCTTCTGATCTTTCTATTCATCTCTGCGACTTTGCAGGCACAAAACATCAATTCCAGGCACAAGGTCAAGCACGTTTTGCTTATCAGCGTCGACGGCCTGCACGCTCTTGACCTTACGAACTATGTCAGCAGCCACCCGCAATCCACCCTCGCGCAATTGAGTTCGCATGGCGTTACCTTCGACAACGCTGCCACCTCGCAGCCGTCCGACTCCTTTCCCGGACTCTCCGCTTTGGTTACCGGCGGATCGCCGACGACTGCCGGGTTCTGGTACGACGTCACCTATAACCGCAAGCTCTCTCCGCCGGCTCTCACCACGCCCTACATCTCTTATGTGGGAGCCCCCGGCGGTCCGTGCCCAGGGCAAATCGGCACCATCACGGAGTTCGACGAATCGATCGACACGGATCTGACCAAGCTGTATGGATCCATCAATCCGAGTTTTCTGCCCCGCGATCCCAATCGTGGTTGTGCGCCCGTCTATCCGCACGAATATCTCCGCGTGAACACCATCTTTGAGGTGGTGAAGGCCCACGGAGGTTACACGGCCTGGACCGACAAGCATCCCGCGTATGAATGGACCAATGGTCCGAGCGGCCAGGGTGTTGATGACTTCTTTGGTCCTGAGATCAACTCGATCCCTGTTGCCTTGCCATTTCCCGGCTGCACCCCGGTGCCCGCGCCCGACACGACTCCCGACGATGGCTGGACAAACGATCTGAAAGTCATCCAGTGCTACGATCAGACCCACGTCCAGGCAGTGCTCAATCAGATCAATGGCTACACACACGATGGATCCCAGCGCGCGCCCATCCCAACGTTGTTCGGCACCAACTTTCAGTCCGTCAGCGTAGGCGAGAAATTGGCGGGCAATGGCTATCTGGATGTCCTTGGAACCCCTTCACCAGGACTGCTCAGCGAGTTGGAATTCGTGGATAACTCTCTTGGGGAGATGGTCAGCGCGCTGAAAGAAGCCGGCATTTATGACGAAACGCTCATCATCATCAGCGCGAAGCACGGCCAGTCGCCCATCGATCAGAGCAAGAAGGTTGCCATCGGCGGCGGCCAGCCCGCAACTTTGATCAATACGATTGCTTCCGGCGAGGCCTTTGACATCTCCGACGACGGCTCGCTCA
>CAZDYU010000096.1:0-17003 GCA_964509755.1 uncultured Occallatibacter sp.
CCATCCACGGCGCCATGTTCAGTTGCGTGGACTGCCACAAGGATGTGAAGAGCCTGGCGCACGACACAACGCCGCAAAAGGTCACCTGCGCGCAATGCCATGCCGATGCACAGGATGCCTACGCGCACAGCCTGCACTCCAAGCCGGCCAAAAACGGTGGGTTGGCGGCAAACTGCCAGGACTGCCATGGAGGCGCGCACCAGATTCTTGCAGCCACGGAAGCCAGTTCGCCTGTAAACCACGCCAACATTCCCACCACTTGCGGACGATGCCATGGGCAGAAGTTCCTGATGGAGTCGAATGGAGAAAGCGCACAGCCCTTTCTCTCGTATCAGGAAAGCGTTCATGGGCATGCAACGGAAACCGGATCGAAGACCGCCGCGGTATGCACCGACTGCCACGGCTCCCATCAGATTCTTCCCGCCAGCGACCCCAACTCGCCGATCTCAAAGGCCCATGTTCCGGCCACCTGCGGCAAGTGCCACACCGCTATCGAAGAGACCTTCTATCAGAGCATTCACGGGCAGGCAATCGCACGCGGCAATCAGTTAGCTCCTGTCTGTACCGACTGCCACGGAATCCACTCGATCAAAGCGCCTCGCGATCCCAACTCGCCGGTCTCAGAACAAAATCTCTCCCGCGACATCTGCGCCCGCTGCCACCAGGGAGTGCGTCTTTCGCAGGAGTTCGGCGTGCCCGGCGGCAGGGTTACGAGCTACTTCGACAGTTATCACGGATTGGCCTCGGAAGGCGGATCGGTGGTTGCCGCCAACTGCTCCAGTTGCCACGGAGTGCATAACATTCTGCCCTCGAGCGATCCGCGCTCGACCATCAATGCCGCAAAGATCGACGCTACCTGCGGTAAATGCCACCAGGGCGTTACGCGGAAATTCACCTTGACCAAGGTGCATTTTGATGGCGGGCCATCGAAGGATATTGGCTCGGTGGCCGTGCGCTGGGTGCGCTGGTTCTACCTGGCGTTGATTTTCGCCGTGATCGGCGCGATGTTCCTGCACAACGCAATTCTCTGGCGGGCCAAGGCTGTGGCAAGGCGGGCCGCGCAGAACCCGTTCATGTTGCGCATGACGGTCAACCAGCGCTGGCAGCATCTGGTGCTGCTCTCCAGCTTTATCGTTCTGGTGATTACTGGCTTTGCGCTCAAGTTTCCCAACTCCTGGATTGCCGAATTGCTGGGCAACGGAAACGGCGAAAAACTGCGCGGCCTTATACATCGCATCGCCGGAGTGGTGCTGATCGGCGCCGGAATCTATCACGTTTTCTATGTTGCAATCACCCGGGAAGGCCGCCGGCTACTGCGTGATTTCGCTCCCGGTCCCAAGGACGCCTTCGATGTCTGGGGCACCATGCTTTACTATCTCGGCCTGAGTAAAGTGAAGCCTCAATACGGCCGTTTCACCTACGCCGAAAAGGCCGAATACTGGGCCCTGGTCTGGGGCACAGCTCTGATGGCGCTGACCGGCGTCATGATGTGGGCCAAGGTCTGGGTGGGCGATCTTCTGGCCCGCTGGTGGGTCGATGTGGCCACAGCCATTCACTTCTACGAGGCCATTCTGGCGACGCTGGCCATCCTTGTCTGGCATTTTTACCAGGTGATTTTCGACCCCGATGTCTATCCGATCAATATGGCCTGGTGGGATGGCAAGATGCCGGTCGAGAACTATCGCCATGAACATGCTCTTGACGAAGAGAATCTCTCCGGCAAGGATCCCGCCGATCCACCTGCCGAACGATAGCTTCTTGGTTTCTGATGCGTGATGCGTGATGTTATTTGGAGGAGTAGACCATGCGCACCACTCTTGCCATCGACGATGACGTTCTGGCTGCCGCTAAGGAGATGGCGGCTATCGAGCGGAAGAGTGTGGGAGAAGTTATCCTTAAAACGGCAGTCGAACCAGCCTTGAACTGGTTATCTTCTTCCAAGTGAAACCCGTTGATATGATTGGCTTTATCGGCCCGACTAAAGTCGTGCCCTGATTACAAAGCCATTGGGAATTGCCTTCTGAAGAGTTTTTCCGCAGCCTGTAAAGCCCAGCTTTCCTTTCAGCCCTTTGCGGCCCGACTGAAGTCGTGCCCTGATTACAAAGCAACAAGTTTCAGAGGCTCCAAAACTCGATGCAGGCCACGAATGACGGTATGCAACTGCTGTTTTTAGGGTTATTTCCCTGCTCGCCCGCCACGCGTTGCGCCCCACTCCATCCAGCCGAGACAGTGGTACCAGGCGCAACGGCGTGCCGCTGCTTGCGGTTCGGCCGGGCGCGCCGCGCGTGACCTCGGAACTGGTCCATCAGCTTATGGAAGAGCTGCCGTGACGCGCTTTCTGCTGGATGTGAATGTGCTGATCGCAGTAATCGATCCAGCCCACTTGCAGCATGACCGGGCGCATGAATGGTTTGCGGCTCTGGGCAAAGCGGCTTGGGCAACCTGCCCGCTGACAGAGAACGAGGTACTTCGCATTGTGGGGGCCGCGCGCTACCCGAATTCACCCGGAACGCCCGAGGCTGGTGCCGAGTTGATCGGTGAGCTACTGGCTTTGGAAGGTCATGAATTCTGGCCGGACGATTTGCGCCTCTTTGATTCGCGTCACTTCAAGAAAGAACGCTTGCTGGACACCGCTCAGATCACCGATAGCTACCTGCTAGCCCTGGCCATGGCACATAGCGGAAAGCTGGCCACCTTTGACCGGCGTTTGGTTGCCGACGCCGTCGTCGATGGGACTCAAGCTCTGCATTTGATTGGTTGAACCCCGTTGAGCCGTAAAAGAAAACGACGACGGTTGGCCCTCTTTTCTACTCGATCACCTTCAAGCTAGTCTCGGCCGCAGCCAGCGAACTACCGCCAACCCAGACCTTGTAAGTCGTCGGCTCAACCGTCCGCTTGATCGCGGCGTTATAGAAGTTCAGCTCGTCGAAGCCCAGCGGGAAGTCTACGTGTTTGGTTTCGCCGGGGGCCAGCGCGATGCGAGTGAAACCCTTCAATTCACGAATGGGCTGCTCGACAGAGGCCGCAGTGTTGCGGGTATAGAGTTGCACGACTTCCGTTCCGGCGACACTGCCGGTATTTTTCACGTCTACGCCGACGGTAACGATGGGGCTGTGGCCAGAGGCGAGAATCTCGCCGGCTGGAACCTCAGCGCGGCTGATGGTGGGCTGAGAGTAGCTGAATGTGGTGTAGCTCAGACCCCAGCCGAAGGGGAAGAGCGCGGTGTTCTGCTCGTCCAGATAGCGCGACATGAACTTCTCTGTATCGACGCGAGGCAGGTGGCTCAGATCACCGTGTGCCGGACGCCCAGTGGGCAATTGCGCATAGTAGAGCGGCTCCTGGCCGACGGCGCGCGGAAAGCTTGAGGGCAACTTGCCGGAGGGGTTGACGTCGCCGATGAGCACATTGGCCAGGGCTGGACCGGCCTCGATGCCGGGGCTCCAGGCCTGGAGAATGGCCGGCACATGCTCGGCGGCCCACTTGAGTTCCAGCGGGCGGGCGGCCAGCACGACGAGAATCACGGGCTTGCCGGTGGCGGCGACGGCTTCCAATAATTGTTCTTGCGAGCCGGTAAAATCCAGGTGGACGCGGCTCGAGGCCTCGCCTTCCATCCAGTTGGTGGGTTCGCCGAGAGCCAGAATGGCAACGTCGGCCTTGCGCGCCGTCTCGACAGCCTCGCCAATGGTCTTGGCGTCGTCGGGCACGGCCATGGCGCCACTGTCAGTAATCGGCGGCCCAAAACTGGAGTTGCGCAGCGCTACGGCATCTTCGCCGGCGAGCAGCCCGCAGCCCTGTGCGTAGAGCAGGCGGCTGCCCAGGCGCTGGCTGAGAGCCGTCTTCAGAGTGACGACAAATTTTGGGTCGCCGGTGACGGCCCATGCGCCTAACATGGCGCGCGCGTCGTCGGCCATGGGGCCGATGAGGGCGACGGTCTTGGCTTTTGCGGTAAGCGGTAGCAGAGCGCCGAGGCCTTCGACCGGATCGTTTTTGAGCAGCACAAAAGTTTCTTCGGCGACCTTGCGCTCGGCGGCGCGGCTCTGCGGCGGAGCGTCATAGGCTGTGCCTTCGGCGGTGTAAGGATGCTCGAAGATGCCTACGGCAAACTTGACGCGCAGAACGCGGCGGACTGCCTCATCGATGACGCTCTGGGGAATCTTGCCGGCGCGCACCTGCTCGGCGAGGACATTTCCGTAAAGATTGCCCTCCATGTCCATATCGACGCCGGCTTCGATCGCCTTGCGGGCCACGGTGGGCCCATCGCCGATGGAGTGATTTTCGAGCTCCATGATCGCGCCCCAGTCGGAGACGACCATGCCGTCAAAGCCCCATTCGTTGCGCAAAACCTGGGTCAGAAGGAAGGGGTTGGCCGTTGCGGGAATGCCGTTGACGGAGTTGAAGGAGCTCATCACGGTGGCTGCACCGGCCTCGACCGCGGCACGATAAGGCTCAAGATAAACCTGCCGCAGCGTGATCTCGCTCATGTCGGCGGCGTTGTAATCGCGACCGGCAATGGCCGCGCCATAGGCGGCAAAATGCTTGACGCTAACGGCAACGGAATCCGGCTTGGAAAGATCGTCCTGCTGGTAGCCTTTGACCCAGGCGCGGGCCATGGCCGAACTTAGGTAGGCGTCTTCTCCATTGGACTCGACGATGCGCCCCCAGCGCGGGTCTCGGCTAATGTCCACCATAGGCGAGAAGACCCAGGGAATGCCGTCGGCGCGGGCCTCGATTGCGCCATAGTGCGCCACCGTCTCAGCCGCGGCCGGATCGAAGCTGGCGGCAACGGCCAGCGGCACCGGGAAAGTCGTCCTGTGTCCGTGAATCACATCCTGGCCGAAGAGGAGGGGGATATGCAGCCGCGACTTTTCCACCGCCAGATGCTGGTAGTGATTGGTGGCTTCGGCGCCCACGACGTTCAGAAAAGAGCCCGCCTGCCCCTTGGCCGCCAGATCGTCGTACCTGAGATTGGATGCGCCCGGCCCGGTGGCGTAACCGGCCGAATACTGCACCAACTGCCCAATCTTCTCATCGAGCGTCATCTGCTTCAGCAGCGACTCGACGCGCGCATTCAATTCCGGCGAGGCAAGTTGAAGATTGGAGGGCTGGGTCTGGGCGGCGGCGGAGAGGCTGACGGCGGCGGAGAGCAAGAGCGAGGCGAGAAGCATCCGAAGTGGGAGCACTGAATAGGTTTTCATGACTGGGTTATGATAAACCGGCTGAGGCTTGGACGTCAGGGATGAGCAGCACAGGAAATTCTTGCCCCGGCCAAGCTGAAGTATTCTGGAGAGAATTTCAAGGATTGGAAGACGGAACGATGAATGCTTCAGACGAATTGGCGCAAACTCTGCGCGACTTTCGGCAAAGCCATCCCCTGCATAGCCTGCAATTGGGCTCGGGCCGGTGGGAGTATCTACACGGCGGCAGCGGTGAGCGGACGGTCTTGATAGCTGGAGGCGGCGGCAGCCTGGCCGAGTCGATGTTCACCGTCAACGTGGCGCTCGAAGCCAACTGCCGGGTTGTCTCGCTGAGCATTCCCACGACTGTTTCGACTGTTGAAGAGGTTGTTGCAGGCATGGAGGCGATTCTCGATTCTGCCGGCGTGGGGCAGGCGATCTTGCTTGGCCACTCGCTGGGCGGAATGATTGCGCAGGCCTTTGCTCCGCGGCATCCGCGGCGAGTGGCTGGGCTGGTGCTCACCAGTACGGGATTCTATCTGGGAGCGCGCGCGGTCTTGCTGCCCCAAGCAGCCCGGCTGATGGCGCGGCTGCCCTCGGCAATGCTGTTGCGGCTGGTTGGCTCGCAGATGCGGCGGTTGCTGCAACAAGCCGAGGCGGCGGATTTCTGGATGGATTTTTATCGCCAGGAACTTGGGCTGCCAGAGGCAGGCGCCCGGCTGAGGCAGCAGAGTTTGTTGCTTGCCAAGCTCGCTGGCTTCTTCCGCCAGAATCCAATCCATGCTGGCCTGCCGTGGATCAGCACCATGCCAGTGCAGATTATTGCTTCAGAGGACGATCGCGGATTCACCAGGCGCGAGGTCGCCGCTCTGGGCGCTCTCTATCCTTGCTCGCAGACACTGACGATGCCGCGCGGAGCCGGGCACTTGAACTTTTTAACGCGGCCTCGGGAATATATGCAGGCAGTGCAGGCTTTCATTGCCGATCGGGTGGGAGTGCCGTCTGCTTGAGGCTTCCCTACGCCACACGCATCTCCAGGGTTTTGCCCAGCGCCTTGAGGGCAGCGGCGATGCCGTCGATCTTCGATGTATGCTTCCAGTCGATCAGGCGGTTCACCTGCTGCGGCGTCACTTGCAACCGCCGCGCCAGCTCTGAAGGGCGTACCTTCTGGCTAGACATTTCATTCAGAAGCAGAACTTTCGCGGCAACACTGGCCGGCAGTTCTACAGTGTGCTGGCCACGCTTGGGCTTGGATGGAGCCGGAACCGGACGTTTGTCATCGAGATAGAAGTCCATAGCCGACTCCAGGGCATCCTTGGCGCGATAAAGAGCATCTTCGACACTTTCGCCACAGGTGATAGCCTCCGGAATATCGGGAAACGTCACCATGTAGCCGCCCTCTGGCTCTTTGCTGAGTTTGACGGGAAATTTCATCGCATCTCCTTCACTGCTTCAATCCGAGTGCTTTTTGATGGCCTCGACTGTCCCGGTAGGAATGTCTTTCCGGTGCATGGGGATTCTCGACTGCTTTCCGTTCAAGCACACATGAAAGTGGGAGCCCTTGGCCGGGTGAATACTGCTCCTTGCTTTGTCAGCCACCGCTTGAACTCGCTGCACTTCACCACCAGAATATAAGCAGAAATGTTTACAAAGTCAAGGAATATCCGTCTGGGATCCGCGCCCCTCTCGCCCAACCCTCCCCCGATGCTCTACTCTTGGCAGTGACGCCTATGGCATTGACCGCACAACATCTCCGGAAAGCACTTTGGCTGGCGCTGGATCACGATGTGCTGAACACGGCCAAGGCGGCGGCCTATTCGGGGATGCTGGCTCTGTTTCCCGCGCTCGTGGTGTTGACGGCGCTGCTGGCCCAGGTGCCGGAGGGTACCTCGCTGGTGGGCGAGGTGCGTTACTCCTTTGAGCAGTTTCTCCCCGCAGACTCCATGTCTCTGCTGCAATCGGCGCTTGAGACGCGGCGCATTCACTCCGCGCAATTGATCTTCTCCGCCGCCGGCCTCTCCATCTTTGCCGGCCTCGGCTTGATGCTTTCACTCATGGATGGCTTTCGCCGCGCTTACCGCCAGCCGCGCGGCAATTGGGGCTTTTGGCAGCGGCGAATGAGAGCCTTGCTGCTGGTTCCCATCGTGCTGGTGCCTCTGACGCTGGCTACGCTGGTGCTGGTCTTCGGCCGCCAGATCGAGATTTGGATGATCGACAACGCCGGTCACGAGTTGCGGCATTTTGTTCTTATCATCTGGCGTCTGGTTCGCTGGGCCATTGCTCTGTTGACCAGCGTCTGCGTCCTCGGCGCGCTCTATCACTTCGGCACCCGCCGCAAGGAGCATTGGGCGTGGGTTGGCCCCGGCGCGGTTGCGGCTACCGTCCTCTGGTTTCCGGCCACGCTGGCCTTTGGCTGGTACGTCACGCGGATTGCGGACTACTCGATGTTTTACGGCTCCTTTGGCACCGGCATCGCCACGCTGGTTTGGCTCTATATCACTTCCTTTAGCGCTTTGCTGGGTGCGGAACTGAACGGCGTACTCTTTCGGGAACGCCAGGATCAGGCTTCCATTTCTACAATTTCCGATCCGGACCCCTCCTGTCTGTGACTGTTTTCACGCCTCTTTCTTCGTCTCTCCCGCATAATAGATACAGAAGCACCGTGGCTCTACCCCGCTCAAGCCACAGATTCGCCCGCACATCAAACTGGCCTTCTGGCCCATTCAAGCTTCCTCTGGAGTTAACGAATGTCTTTTGGACCCTCGATTTTGACTGAAGTCGCCACGCAGCGCCGCGGCAAGATTGTCGCCACGCTTGGCCCCGCATCCAACACCGTTCCCGTCTTCCGCAATCTGGTTCGCGCCGGCGTGGATGTGGTTCGCTTGAACTTTTCGCACGGCACTCTCGAAGAGAAGCTGGCGCTGATCCAGATGATTCGCATGGTGAGCCGCGAGGAGCGCAAGCCGCTCTGCATCATGGGCGACCTGCAAGGCCCCAAGATCCGCACCTCCAAGCTCAAAGATCATCAGGCGGTGCTGCTCAAGGCCGGCGCGCGCCTGGTCATTACGCCGCGCGATGTGCCAGGCACGGCTGCATTAGTGGGCACCACATTCAAAACGCTGGCCGAGAACGTCGAACAAGGCTCCCGCATTCTGCTCTCCGACGGCCTCATCGAGCTGCGCGTCCACGACGTGGATAACGGCGACGTGGTCTGCGAGGTCATCAACGGCGGCATGTTGGGAGAAAACAAGGGAATCAACCTGCCCGGCATTCCGGTGCGCGTGCCGTCGCTGACGGAAAAAGACGCGGAAGATCTGGATTTTGCTCTCAAGAACGGCGTGGACGCCGTGGCCGTTTCCTTTGTGCGCACCGCCGAGGATGTGCGCCTGGTGCGCAATCGCGTTTCGGCGCTGGGCGGCGAAACATGGATCATCGCCAAGCTGGAAAAGCCCCAGGCCATTGCCGATCTGGACGGCATTCTTACCGTTGCCGACGCCATCATGGTGGCGCGCGGAGACCTGGGCGTCGAGCTGCCGCCCGAGCAGGTTCCGGCAATTCAGAAGCACATCATCCGCCGCGCGGCCGAGTTCCGCAAGCCGGTGATTACGGCTACCCAAATGCTGGAATCGATGATCGAAAACCCGCGCCCCACGCGTGCCGAGGTCTCTGATGTGGCCAACGCTGTTTACGACGGAACCGACGCCGTCATGCTCTCAGGCGAGTCGGCCGTGGGAAAATATCCGGTCGAAGCCGTCTCGATGATGGCCCGCATCGTCGTCGATGCCGAGCGCAACATCAAGGAGGCCGAGTACGGCGACCGCCGCAAGCAGCGCAGAACTCATCTCTCCATTGCCGAGACCATCTGCGAGGCCACCGCGCACGCCGCCGACGACCTCGATCTGCGCGGCATTGCGCTCTTTACCGAGTCTGGCTATACCGCGCGCCAGCTCTCCAAGTACCATCCCACCGCGCCGATCTTTGCCCTTTCGCCCGTCGATGTCACCATCAACCGCCTGGCTCTGTTGTGGGGCACCACCCCGATCCGCTGCCCCAAGGTCAACACCACAGAGGCGCTGGTCGAGTGCGCCGAGAGCCTGCTTGAGCAGGGCAGCTACGTGCGCAAGCACGAGGTGATCGCCATCGTTGCCGGCACGCGCACCAAATCCGGCTCGACCAACTTCCTGCGCCTGCATGTGATGGGCCAGCACCACGACGGCGAGCGCTTCTTTGCCTCGCAAGAAAAGAAGGCGCTGATCGATTCTGCCGTCGAGGAGCTGGAAAGCTCAGAGGCCTCCGAGGCGCCTCAAACCAAGCCCCAGCGCGCCCCCGCAAAGCCCCGCAAATCTCCAGCCAAAAACAAATAAGTAGGTGCATTGAAAAAAGCAGGGTGCCCCAGGTCCGGATCTTCGGACCTGGGACATCAAAAAACTCCCGCGAACGAGTAGCGAGCGTCTTCCCCACCACAGGTGGCTGGGTGGGATAGTACGCAAACAATGCTCTAGCTTTCACTGATCGTGTAAGGAAACCACAAAACCAACCTTGCAGCAACCCTGAAAAAGCTCTAAACGTCCGCGCTACTGAACTTCCTGCTGGGCGCGGTAGCCGTCGCGGGCGATGATGTCGTACTTGAGCGGCTTGTGTTTTTCATCTTCCAGGCGCAGCGGCTTGCCTTCGTCGTCAACCAACTCGACGCGCAGCTTGCGATACGTCCCGTCCTGCTTGGCGTTGGTCGGGTGATAGACCAGTTGATACTTGAAGCGGATGTTCTCATTGATCTGCTTGAAGATATCCGGCATCTCGCCGCTGAAGCGCGGGCCGAACCACAGGCCGCCGGTAAGGCTGGCAAAGGTCTTCATCTCGTTGTCGGCCTGCAGGTATTCCAAGTCGCGCATCTGTCCGTTCATTCCGCCCCGGCCCTCCGTGACCACGCGCAGCGCCTCGCCTGTCGAAACGGTGAAGATGGTCACGTCCGGCGTGGACTTGACCTTGGCCAGAATCTTGTCCAGCGTCATTTTGGAGAACGTGTCGCGCCCGGACGCGATCAGGATAATGTACTTCTGCCCGTCAACCCGGCTCAAGCGGTCTTCCGCCTCATAGAGCGCATCAAACAGGTTGCGATCGCTGAAGCCGGGTACGCGCATCGAGTCGATGGCCTCGGCCAGTTGCCGCTTGTCTTGCGTGAAGTCGGTAACCAGGTGCGTCTTCATGTCAAAGGTCATCAAGCCCACGTAGTCGTCGGGCCGCAGTTGCTCGGCAAAGTAATAGGCCGCGTTGCGCATATCGTGGATGAAGTTGTAATTCGTCGACGCAAATTCGCACAGCAGCAGCGCGGTGATCGGCGTCTCCACGCGCTTGAAGCCTGTAACCTTCTGCAATTCGCCATTTTCATAAACGCGGAAGTTTCCCGGCTTGAGGCCGCCGTAGAATCTCTGCGTCTTTTCCAGAAGAACTCCTACATTCACGGTAACTTCGGGAACATCGAGGCGCAGCGAAAAATTCGGCGTTCCCTCGGGGTTTTTGAACTTGGGAACGGCAGGCGCGGGCGGCGCAATCTCGCCGTTGTCTTTCTTTTTTGGCAGCGCAATTACGCCGGTATCGGCGCTGGGACCGCCTGAATCGGGCGCGGCCTCGGGCGCGTTCTGGTCAGGCTGCGCTGGCTGCTGAGCGGGCGGTGGCGCGGAGGCCGAGTCCTGAGCCCGGCTCAACGGCGCCCAGAGAATGGCCGCAAGGGCGATGGCGAGAACTGCCGCTGAGGAGCGGCGAAGAATGCAGGGAATTAGGCGCAGTGTATGCATCACAGCCTCCTGACTCAACAGCATACGGGATTCCGTAGGACAAGCGACAGCCGCCGGCTGCCTAGCCGTGGTGCGCTTCGATCAATTAGACGATGAAACCACCAGGAAGAATGCAGCCGCACGCATCAATACCCGGAAGCCACCAGCCACGCCTCGGTCAGATTCAGCTCCGGCTTGCGCTCGGCCAATAACTGCGCATGAGCCAGCTTCACCAGAACATCAGCCTCAACATTCACAGGCGCGCCAGCCGCAAGCGTATGCAGATTCGTCCGCCAATAGGTCAAGGGCAGGATCGCGATGGAGATTTTCTCGCCGTCGAAATCGGCAATCGTCAGGCTGATGCCTTCAACGGCCACTGAGCCCTTATGCACCATCCAGGGACGCACATTTTCAGGAACCCTCACCTTGAGCGTCCAGTCCGTGGTCTGAATATCGAAGGCCGGATCTGCCGGTGAGATGACAGGCTCAAGAGAAAAAAGCTCCCCGCAGCCGTCCACATGCCCTTGCACAATGTGCCCGCCCAGCGGACTGCCGGCCGTCGTCGGCAACTCCAGGTTGACCTTTGCGCCAGAAGCCAACGCGCCCAGCGAAGTGCGGTCCAGCGTCTCCTGCGCCAAATCGGCGTGAAAGAGTGCTGGGTCCACGTCAAGCGCCGTGAGGCAGACGCCAGAAACCCCCAGCGAATCGCCCTCGCGCAGCCGCCCGGCAAGTCCGGAAGCCTCGATGGTAATGTGCCGCACGCCGCCGCGGCTCTCCAAAGCTATCAGCGTACCCGTCTGTTCGATGATTCCTGTAAACATGGTTTCATTTTAGCCGCCCACCGGCTTTGCTGACCCGCTCCGGCAAGAAACTGTAGCGCCTGCCTCCTGGCTGGCTGTAGCGTGGACCTTTCGGTCCACGCTTGGTTTCTCAACGTGCAAACTGCAGCGCAGCTCGCTCTGGGCTATTCCGACGGAAGTGGAACGATCAGCCGATGGCCGTCATAGAAAACCACTTTGTCGGGATTGGTTGTAACTTCCACGCCGGTTCCATGACTCTTGCTTACCACGACGATCTGGAAACTTCGAGTCTTCAACATGCCGGGAAACTCGCCCGCTCTGGCATCGATTGTAAGTTGCCGCCTGGCGTCATCCCAATGAAATGCAATGGTGGAGTAGACACCTTTTTCGTAGTCGTAATTATCGTTTTCGTCCTCATACAGAGTGAAACTTCCGCTGGCTCCGGGATAGATACGCAACTCGATGGGGTCGGCGGGTTTCTCGGTGGAATATTGAATAAAAGGCCCCATGGGCAGAATGGATCCGGCCCGGACCATGAGCGGCATCTTGTCAATGGGAGCATCGGCGGCGATACTGCGACCGCCCGCGAGCTTCTCGCCCGTCCAGAAATCGATCCATGAACTTCCAGCGGGCAGATAGACGCTTCTTGTCTTCGGCCTGGGCTCTACGACGACTTCCCGCGCGTGAATGGCGGGAGTCTTCCAGTAGAGCTTTGACCGGAATGCGCCCAAAGCACTGTTTGCCGTCTCGAATTTGAAGTCGTAAGCCTTGCCGGCCACTAACTCGACCGGTACGGTCCATGACTCCATCGACTCGTAGTTATGCTTGATCTCCTTGCCGTCGAGATAGACTCGGCGGGGTCCGAAGCTCTTCAAGTTGAAGCGATAATTTCCGGATTCCGAGGGGGTCAACTTCCCTTCCCAGCGGACGGAAAATTTGGGCCCGGTGATAAAACTCTGCCAGCCGGTGTACCAATCCAGATTTACATCCGGCTCCACATCTTGATGACATGCGGTGGTGAATTGGTCATCACAAAAGTAAGTGGCGTTCAGGCCCGGCTTGCCGTCCTTGGTGGTAAAGTTTTCTGGCCCCACAAGCACGCCATCCTCCGGCGGGCGATGATACATATAACTGGTAACGGGCGAGACCATGATCGCTGGACCAAACATATACTGATCGTCAATGGAATATGTCGTATGGTCGGCGGCGAAATCCATCGCCAGGCCGCGCATGATTGTGTAGCCGTCATGGGTGACCTGCCAGCCCAGTGAATAAATATAAGGCAGCAGGCGATAGCGCAAGTTATCGAATTTCTCCAGCACTGGCGTGTATTCGCCAAACTCCCATATTTCGCGCGGAGTTTCAGAGCCATGCGAGCGGAAGATAGGAGCGAATGCGCCGAATTGGAACATGCGCGTGTAGAACTCTTGATACGCAGGGTCCTTGCCGCCGTTCATGAAGACGCCGCCCTGGCATCCCAGCGAGTAAGCGCCGATGTCAAAGGTCCAGTAAGGAATGCCGGACATGCTGTGATTGACTCCGGCGGCAATCTGCCTTTTAAATACCGGCCAATCCGCGCCGATGTCGCCGGACCAGGTGGTTGCCGCGGCCCGCTGCTGGCCGGCGAAGGTGGAGCGGGTGAGAATGTAAACCCGCTTTTGATCTGTTTCTTTACGCTGGTTGTTGTAAACCGCCTCCGTGTCTAGCAGCGAATAACTATTGAGATAGCGGGCAAAGGTTCCGAGATGATTGTCCTGAACGCGCTTCATCTCATATTCCTCAGCTCCTTGCGTAAGCGCGTTAACCATGTCCGGCTCGGTGGAGTCCATCCACCAGCCATCGACGCCCTTGGAGAATAGCCCCTCGCTGGCGTACTTCCAATATAGATTTGTAGCGTCGGGATTGTAGACATCGAAGTACTTGAATCCGGCCCATCCTACAGTGGGAAACAGGTATCCATGCTTGTCCATGTCTTTGTTGATCTGCGAATCCGGACCGAGGCCAGCCCAGATGGAAATCATCAAATGAAAATTCTCGTTGTGCAGTTCGTCGATCATTTCCTTGGGGCGCGGATATTTTGTTTCATCGAAGATCATACCGCCCCAGTTATTGTTATTGCCCCAGTAATTCCAGTCCTGCACGATGTTATCGATGGGAATGCGGCGCTCGCGATACTGGCGCGCGATGCCCAGCAATTCGTCGCGGGTGGCATAGTGCTCTTTGCTCTGCCAGTAGCCGTAGGCCCATTTTCCGTACATCGGAGCCGCGCCGGTAAGCTGCCTGTATCCGGCAATCTCGCGGTCGATAGTTGGACCGTAGAAGAAGTAATAGTCGATGTTATCGCCGACCTCGGACCAGAAGGAGGTTTGATTGTTGGTATCGTCGAAGATGGTCTTGGAGTAGTTATCCCAAAAGATGCCGTATCCGGCGGTAGAAACCAGCACGGGAGTAACCGCCCAGGTGTTGGCCTGGACGATTTTTACTGTGTGGCCGCGATAGTTGATCAAGCCCAACTGCTGCTGCCCGAGGCCGTAGACGCCCTCGCCGGCGCTGAGCTTGAAATTCTGGCGAAGGCTGAAGGCCGACTTTTCTTTTTCGATTCCGGTGGGCGTGAAGGCAGCCCGTCCCTGCTCGTTGAGAACCGTGCGGCCGTCGCGGTCAAGAAATTGAATGGAGCCGTCGGTCTTGCTCACGAGCAGCTTGACTTGTGCGGAGGTCAAGGTGACATTCGCTGGGCCCTCGTCGATTTGAAGGTCGAGCTGGGGCAGATCTTTTTGGACGACCGAGAGGCTGAGCTTCTCAGAGGTGCCGCCGGTGGGCCATTTGAGGATGCGGACCGTGCCCTCGGCATAGAACTGCACCTTGACATTCAGATTTCCTGCTGTCAGTTGAATGCCGTTCTGGATGCGCTGAACGGCCGGCGCATCTGCTGAGGGCTGAGCGCTGCTCTGGCTGAAAGCCGGCGAAAGAGTAAGACAAAGCGCCAAAGAAGGCGCAACAAACAGCAAAGTAGAGGCAAGGAATTTCATCGTTCACACGTCCTTTTTGTTTTTTCCCAGCGTGGCCGGCAAACGCCTTTTCACGCGCGGTGAACTCCAAAAGATTATGTTACACGGCCTAGTTCGTCTGGGGGGAGTAGCGGCGTTTTTGCTTAGGATTAGGCGCTGGATGCTTGCGCAGTGCCTGAAAAGACGCGGATTGAGATCCGTAGTGCCCCACCCTTGCGGAAAGAACGCGCAACGGTTGGGGCAACACGTGTAGCTGATGGTTGAATGGTGGGCCAACCGCGAGCCATAAATAGAAGAGCCCGCATTGTTTGCGGGCTCTTCTAACCTATCAAATGTCCACAGGTGGAGGCGTAAGCCCACGTTTCCCGCGGCTAGTGAACGTAGTATAGTGGTTACCACATACGATGTCAAACAAAGAAACGATCCAATCGGTCAGGAACGCTCTGTCTGCCGCGCGCATGGCCACCTACGAGGCTGCGGCTGGCGTAACGCGGAATGATGATCCTGCCGCATTGGAACTCTATGCCTGGAATGCCCAAGTTTCCGCCGCCCTCTTGGCTCCGCTTCACATCTGCGAAGTTGTGATCAGAAACTCTGTGGCCGATGCCCTCGAATCAGTGTACGGCGCAAGCTGGCCCTGGTCGAGCGTCTTTGAATTGAGTCTTCCGGCCCCTGGCATCGGTTACAGTCCGCGTAGAGACTTGCAGAATGTTAGCCAGCATCAGACTTCAACCGGTAAGATCATCCCTGAATTGAAGTTCGTCTTCTGGCAAAAGATGTTTACTAGCCGGCACGACAGCCGCGTATGGACCCCACACATGATGCATGTGCTGCCCAATTTAGACCCAGCAAAGTCCGTGGGACAATTACGTTTCGAAATCTATAACAGCCTAGAAGAAATCCGCAAACTGAGAAACCGAATCGCTCACCACGAACCCATTTTCACAAGGAATCTATCTGACGATCTTCAAGGGATCGTAGATTTAATCGAGCTTCGCTGCAAAGTGACTGCGGATTGGATGATGAGCAACCAGCAGGCATCGGCATTTATCGCAAAGCGTCCGTAGTTGCCTTCCCAGGCCTGTGGTGCCAGACCTGAGGCACCCGACCGACTTTCACCATTGATGGCGCATGTTCCTCAATTCCAGATAAGTACCCCCTTTTTCCATACACACGCGATCCATACGCGACCTAGAATTAAGACAGTCCTTGGGTAAATCCGGGACAAAACGAGGACGCCAGAGACCTAGAATCTCTGGCGTCTTAATGGTGGCCTCGTAGCTCAATTGGATAGAGCACCCGCCTGCTAAGCCGGAGATGAAGGTCCAATCCCTTCCGGGGCCACCAACTAAAGAGATATTAGAAACCTCTCCCTTGTGGATGCAAGTGCAAAAACCAACAGTAATTTTTATCCCTTGGCAAACATCTGCTTGATGCCCCGCAAGGCTTGCCGCGTGCGCTCTTCGTTTTCTATGAGGCTGAATCTTACGTGGCCGTCGCCGTAGTCGCCGAAGCCAATGCCGGGCGAGACGGCGGTCTTGGCGTCCGTCAACATGAGCTTGGCAAACTCTAAAGACTTCAGAGCCTGGAAGGCCTCGGGAATCTGCGCCCAGACGAACATGGTGGCCTTGGGCAGGGCTACCGGCCAGCCGAGCGAGTTGAGGCCCTCAACGAGCACATCGCGGCGCTTGCGGTACTTCTCGCAGATCTCATGGACGCACTCCTGCGGGCCTTCAAGAGCGAGGATGGAGGCCACCTGAATGGGCGTGAAGGTGCCGTAGTCGAAGTAGCTTTTGAGTCGGGCGAGAGCGGCGACGAGCTTGGGATTGCCGACCATGAATCCTACACGCCAGCCGGGCATGTTGTAACTCTTGGACATGGTGAAGAACTCGACAGCAACGTCCTTGGCGCCTGGAACCTCGAGGACGCTAGGCGGCTTGTAGCCGTCGAAGGCGATGTCGGCGTAGGCCAGGTCCTGAATGAGGTAGAAGCCATACTCGCGAGCCAGTTCGACAAGGCGAGCGAGGAAGGGCAGCTCGACACACTCCGTGGTTGGATTGGACGGGAAGTTGACGATCAACGCCTTGGGGCGCGGAACCATGCGCGGGATCAGCTCTTCAAGCTGGGCGAGAAACTGCTCGCGGTCGTGGACGGGAACACTGACGACGTGCGCGCCGGCGATGACTGGGCCATAAATGTGGATGGGGTAGCTGGGGTTGGGCACCAGCACCGTGTCGCGCGAGTCGA
>CAZDYU010000097.1:0-16979 GCA_964509755.1 uncultured Occallatibacter sp.
ATGTTAGAATAGAAGGGATGCCTATGCCTTTGAAGACGCTGTTTCTGAATCCGCCCTCGTTCGAGGGCTTTGACGGTGGCGCGGGTTCGCGCTGGCCGGCCACGCGCGAGATTGAGTCCTACTGGTACCCGGTGTGGCTGACCTACCCGGCCGGATTGCTCGAGGGTTCGCGGCTTCTGGATGCGCCGCCGCACCATGTCTCCGCCGCCGAGACCATCAAGATCTGCAAGGAGTACGAGTTTCTGGTGCTGTTTACCTCGACGGTTGGCTGGACCAGCGACCAGCACCTTGCCGAGGCGATCAAGGCAGCCAATCCTTCGATTCGCATCGCCTTTGTAGGGCCGCCGGTGACCACGGACCCGGATCGCGCCCTGAACGAGTGCTCCGCGCTCGACTTCATCTGCCGCCGCGAGTTCGATTATTCCGTCGTCGAGTTTGCGCAGGGCAAGCCGCTCAGCGAAATTCTCGGCATCAGCTATAAGCAAGACGGCAAGATCCTGCACAATCCCGACCGGCCGCAGATCGAGGATCTGGACGCGATGCCCTGGGCCACCAAGATTTACAAGCGCGATATGGACGTGACGCGCTACAACGTGCCCTTCCTGCTGCATCCTTTTATCGCGCTCTACTCCACGCGCGGCTGCCCGGCGCAATGCACCTTCTGCCTGTGGCCGCAGACACTCAGCGGACACGCCTGGCGCAAGCGGTCTACGGATGACGTGGCCGCCGAACTGGCCTGGGCCAAGCAGAACTTCCCCGAGGTCAAGGAGTTTTTCTTCGACGACGACACCTTCAACATTCAGAAGCCGCGGACGGTTGAACTCTGCGCCAAGCTCAAGCCGCTGAGCATTACATGGAGCTGCACCTCGCGCGTCACCACGGACCGCGAAACTCTGAAGGCGATGAAGGAAGCAGGCTGCCGGCTGCTGATTGTGGGCTTCGAGTCCGGCGATCCGCAGATTCTCAAGAACATCAAGAAAGGCGCAACCGTCGAGCGTGCGCGCGCCTTTGCCAAGGACTGCCACGATCTGGGACTCACCGTCCACGGCGACTTCATCCTCGGCCTGCCGGGCGAGACCAAAGAGTCGATCCGCAACACCATCAACTTTGCCAAGACGCTGGATTGCGAGACGATTCAGGTCTCGATCGCGCACGCCTATCCTGGGACCGAGTTTTACGATTACGCCAAGGCCAACGGCTTCATCGTCAACACGGCGGCGATGATGGACGAGGGCGGCCACCAGATGGCGCACATCGAGTATCCCGGTCTGCCTACAGATTACGTCTTGCAGATGGTGCATGAATTCTACGATGCTTACTACTTCCGCCCCAAGGCCGCCTTCCGCGTGGTGTGGAAGGCCTTTGTGAATCGCGATCTGGGCAGGTTGTACGTCGAGGCCAAGGCCTTCATGAAGCTGCGCGCACAACGTAAAAAGATGGTGAAGGATGTGCGCAGCAAACAGGCAGAACCAGTGAGTGCCGGCGCGTAGCCTTCGCCGCGCAATCCACGGATGTTTCATGCCAGCCCATCTATTTGGGGATGGGTTGGACCCAACGAAGCTCGTCGAGCGTCCAATCGTCAGGACCGAAATGCCGATGGCTCATGCAAGACTTTCCGCGCATCAATATTTAATTCTGGGGCTGGTCTCTGTCTGCGCGCCGCTGGGCAATACCTGCCTCTCCAAGGGCATGACGGGGCTGCCGCCGCTCACGCTGGCGCATCCGCTCTCCCTGCTGGCGGCGGTTTTTACCCCCTGGGTTGCGCTGGGAATTGTACTTCTGATCGGCTTCTTCGCCAGCTACTTGACCGCGCTCTCCTGGGCCGATCTGAGTTATGTCATGCTGGCCACGGCGTGGGGCAATGTGGTGGTGGAACTGCTCTCGCACTTTGTTTTGCATGAGGCGGTTTCATGGCAGCGCTGGCTGGGCGTGTTGCTGATTACGCTGGGCGTGGGCTTTGTGGTTCCCGGTCCCTCGCGCACCGAACGGCCCGAAGTTGCAGAGGCTGTATTGGTGGCAAAAGGAGAGTTGCGATGACTCTTCCGGTCTTCTCCGCGAGTTTTTGGGCGGCAACCGCAATGATCGCCGCCGTCACCCTCAGTTCCACGGCAGGCGAGGTGTTGACCGCCGCGGCGATGAAGTCGATTGGCGATCTGGACCAGATTCGCGCCCGCGCCGGCCTGACGGGCGCGATTCTAGCCGTACTTACCTGCCCCATGTTCTTCATCGGAGTTTTTTTCATGGCGGTGGCTTTTTTCGCGCTGCTCTTCACGCTCAACCACCTGAGCCTGGGACTGGCCGGACCCGCCACGGCTTCGCTCACCGTGGTCACCAACGCCATCGCCGCCCAGATCTTTCTAAAAGAAAAAGTCGATCGCCGCCGCTGGACAGCAGCCGTGCTCATCTGCGTCGGGGTTTACTTTCTGGCTCATTGATGAGGCAGGGATCAGGGAATAAGGAAAAGCCCCTGTTTCTTATCACCTTCGGCCAGAGACGTGTTCAAGCCTTGTAGCGCCGGCCTTTGGGCCGGCTGTCGCGTGGACCTCCCGGTCCACGCTCCGCGAGCCGGGTTCTTTGCCAACTTCGTTCTAACAAACCCGATATGCGGGGTCTATGAGAAATGCGGAATAGAGAATAGGGAACAAAAAAAAACAGCCGACCGGCTTTGCTTGCGAAAAGTGATTTTCGATTCGCTTTGAAGATAAGCTGAATTCTTAAAATACAGAAACAGTCTTGATCGCTATTCTGTTCCCTGTTCCCTGCCCTTTCACAACCATCGCATCAGCCCACTCGGTTGCAAGTCCGCATCGAGGAAAGCCTGCGGCTCGCCGATGGCCAGGCACAGAGCCTCTGCGGCCAAATGTCCGCTGCGGGCGGCGCTCTCCATCGTCGAGGGCCAGCCCGTCTGCACCCAGTCGCCGGCAAGAAAGAGATTCGGCCAAGACGAAACCGCCGCGGGCCGCGCCGAATCGATTCCCGGCGCTACGCCGAATGTCGCGTGCATCTCCTTGATCAGCGCGACCTTGATGAGCCTGGCCTCTTTTACAACCGGAAAAAACTCGGCAAGTTCTTTAAGCGCAAGGTTGATGGCGTCCTCGCGGGGCAGGGCCGCAAAGGTGCGCGTAGCGCTGACGACAAGTTCAATGTAATGCCCGCCGCGCCCGGTTTGCAGCTTCGACTGGTTATACATCCAGTGAATCTCGCGGTCCAGCAGCACCGCGTGCTCCAACTCAGTAATTTCGCGGTCAAACCAGCAGTGTACGCTGCAAATGGGCCCATGCTGGTGGCGCTCGATCTGCCGCGCCAGCTTCTCCGTGCCCTCCTCATCGGGCAGATGCGGCAGCAACTTCTGAGTAGCTTCAAAGGGCAGCGCCAGAACCACGCAGTCGGAGATCAGCTCGCCTGTATTTGTGCAAACCAGCCACTGCCTGGAAGCCTCATTCCAGGCCGCGCCCTCGACCCGCGCGTGGAGCAGAACGCTGCCACCATGCTCGGTCAGGAACGGAGTGACTCCCGCGTACAATTCGCTCAGCGGGACGGTGCTCATCCCCATGCTGCCCGCCTGAGCGGAGTTCAAAAAAAGCTCGCGAATCACCTTGGCCGCATAGGGCACGGAGATCAAGTCAATCTCCGCATTGAGCGCGCTGGCAATCACCAGCCGCCAAAAGCGATTCAGCGCGCCCTCGGTCTGCCGGTGCCGCCGCAGCCATGCGCCCAGAGACTCGCCGGTGTCTTCCAGCGCTTCGGGCTTCATCATTGCCCGCATCGCACGGCCAAGCGCAAGTTTGTCGGCAAAGGTAAAGGCCTGGGCACTGAGGAAGCTGGGCGCGCTGTGCAGCGGAGCCGGCAGCCGCAGCCTGCCTCGCTGCCACGGTCCCAGACGCGAGCGCCGGCCGCCCGGCTCGATCATCGTCATCTCGCTGGTCCAGTGAATTCGGTTGACTGCGCCGATGCGGTGATAAAAGCCCAGCAGATTGGTGCAGCATCCGAAGAGCACATGCTGGCAGTTGTCAATCACCTCGCCGACCCCAGGATGCAGATACGACGAGGCGCGACCGCCCAGATAGCCGCGCTGCTCCACCAGCCGCACCCGCAGGCCAGCCTCGGCCAGCGCACAGGCCGCGCTCATTCCGGCCACGCCAGCTCCTATCACCGTCACGGTCTTCTGCGAAGGACTTCCCGAGGTGGCCAACTAAGACTCCCACAATTCCGATTGCGCTGTGCAGTTTGCCATCCTAGGCATTATACGTCCGTGCCAAAACTCCGGTCAGAGCCATCAAGCCGCGTCGCCCATCCGCAACAGCGCCTCGGCGGAACGCAACTTGCGCTCCAGATGCCTCTCCAGCGCTTGCAGCGTAAAGCGGCGCAGATCCTGCGCCCGGCGCCGCGGCCACTCTTCGCCGGTAAAGGTTGAGGCCGGAGCCCGCAACATGCGCTGCGCCAGACGCCAGGAGTCGGCTGAAAGATTGCTGGAGCTGCCGCCGCGATGCACCTGACAGAAGAGGCCGTCGCCAAGCGTATTGAAGCTGGCCTCGCCGGCCGTCAGCAGCTCCCCGCAGGCGGTGCAATGGGCAATGTCCGGCAACAGGCCCATCAGCCGCGTCATCCAGAGCTGGAAGTAGGTCAGCGGCATCCAGGGCTGCTCCACGGTGGTCAACTCCAGCACGGCAACCAGCAGGCGAAAGACCGTCTCCTGGGGATCGTGGTCGGGCAATGCCTCATCCAGCAACTCAGCGTAAAAGCTGAGCACCGTCATGCGCGGCGGATCGACGGGCGCGGAAAGCGGTGAGCGGATGATTTCCAACTGGTCCAGGCGCACCAGCTCTTGCCGCGGTCGCTCGGCAAAAAAGGCGCGGACATGGGTCATTGGTTCCAGTGCTCCGCCAAAGCGCTTGCGGCTCTTCAGCGCCGACTTGGCCACGCCGCGCATCCGTCCGTAGTCGCGGGTAAAAAAGCTTACGATCAGGTCGGCTTCATGCACCGGCCAGCTACGCAAGACTACGGCTTCTGAGGTGAGAACGCTCATTGCTTTTATCTTCGCACTGCTATGCAGGGAATCGAGATCAAAGGTTTTCCGATTATTCCTTACCGTAAAGTAAGGAATTACGATAAAAGTAAGATAGAATGGATTTTGTAAGGAGATTCCATGCCGACAGCGACGATGACTTCCAAAGGGCAGATTACGATTCCAGTCGAGCTTCGCGCGGCTCTGGGTTTAAGCTCTGGCGATAAGATCGACTTTTTTGAAGTCGAGAAGGGACAGTTCAGGATGATCCCCAGAACCGCTTCCATCCGCGATCTAGAAGGCTGCGTCCCAAAATTGGATCACGTAGTCACCATCGAAGAGATGAATGAAGCGATTCACGAGGCCGCTGCTGAAAGCTACCTGAAGACTATTGGAATTTCTTACTCCTCCGATTCGCGTAATGAGGCTGCATGATCGGCCTCGATACAAATATTCTGGTTCGTTACTTCGTAAAGGACGATCCCGGCCAAACGCAGCGGACGGCTGAGTTCATCTATTCTCTATCTCCAGCCAACCCCGGATGGGTAGGGTTAGCCGTCATTCTGGAACTTATTTGGGCCGTCACCCGCATTTACAAGGTGAAAAAAGAACGAGTCATCCAGATCCTCGGTACTTTGCTAGCCAGCAAGGATATTGTCGTCGATCAAGCTGACACCGTTCGCGCCGCGCTGCATCTTTATCGTCTTGGAAATACCGACTTTGCCGATTGCCTGATCGCGGCCTCGGCCAAGGCAGCCGGATGCAGCCGCACCGTCACCTTTGACCGCATTGCCGCGCGCGATGCGGGGATGGAACTGCTCTGATAGCCGCCCCCACCCGCTTTCCACAGCTTTTTGCATTTGGCTGAATGCCGAACCACAGGCTACAATAGCTTCAGAGGTTCCAAATGCCCACCGCAATGGTCACCTTCAACGGCCGCATCACACTTCCTTCGCAAGTGCGTAAAAACCTTGGACTCAAGACTGGCGACGATGTTGAGTTTGTCGAAGTCGAGAAAGGCCGCTTCGCCATCTCCTGCCGCAACAGACTTGCTTCAGACACCGACCTGCGCAACTCCCGGTCTTTTGAGATGCCGCTTGAACCCTGAGCGTAAAGTTGGCGTATAAGCAACGCGAGGCGGTTGCGCGTCCCAAACTCCCCTGGTTAAACCGCGAGGCACAATGGAAATAGCCTACGCTCACAGAGACGTGTGCGTAGATTTCATTGACGTTATGTATAGACACAAACGCGCATCCCGCCGGAACGGGACGCGCGTTCTTGAGGCAGGTTTAGAGCCGTCTAGCGGCCGAAGTGCGCGGCGTTCTTCGCCGTATAGTCGGCCCACTTTTCCGGCAAATCGTCGGCGGCAAAGATGGCTGAAACCGGGCAGGCCGGCACACATGCGCCGCAGTCGATGCACTCGACCGGGTCGATGAAAAGCTGATCGCTCTCGGCGAAGCCGTCTTCGTCCTTCTTGGGGTGGATGCAATCGACCGGACAAGCGTCCACACAGGCGGTGTCCTTGGTGCCGATACAGGGTTCTGCTATGACGTAGGCCATTCTGATCTCTCCAGGGGAATTGAACCTTCGAGGCTGATAGTAACACAGGCCCCCATGGCTTCCTCAACCCATTATTACTGTAACTTGTAATGCGGGAATCCGCGACGTCATCAGCCCGTTCTCGATCCCGAATCTGAACTGGAGCAGCGAATAGCTCCTCAGCCAGCCGCCCGCGCCTTCCGCTGCTCGGCAAACTCCCTCGGCGTCAGAATCGGCGCCAGATTCCGCCCGGCAAACATATCCGCAAACAGCCCCATCAGTTCCGCGTGGAGCAGACCATTCGTGGCCAGTACCTCGCGGCTATCCAGCCGGAAATCCTTGCCGGAAAAGCCGCTCACCTGGCCGCCGGCCTCCTCGACCAGCAGAATCCCCGCCGCCGTATCCCACGGATTCAGCTTGAACTCCCAAAAGGCATCCAGGCGTCCAGCGGCAACGTAAGCCAGATCCAGTGCCGCCGACCCCGCCCGCCGCACACCATGTGAGCGCAAGGTGAACTCCTGATAGAAGTGAATATTCGGATTGTCGTGGCGCTTGTGGCTGGGAAAGCCAGTGGCAATCAGCGCCTCGGCCAGATCCGCCGTTCGCGAAACCAGCATCGGCCGCCCATTGAGCCACGCGCCCCGGCCTCGCTCGGCGCAGAAGAGTTCGTCGCGCAGCGGATCGTAGATCACCGCGGCCACCATCGTGCCGTCTTCGCCAGTCGCAAGGCCGGCAAGACGTTGTTCCAAGCCCAGCGAGACGCAAAACTGCGGGAAGCCGTGGGCAAAATTCGTTGTTCCATCCAGCGGGTCCACGTACCAGCGAAACTCGCCCTCAAGCCGCTCACGCGTACCCTCTTCGCCGTAGATGCCATGCTCCGGAAAGGCCTCGGCGAGCCGTTCGCGGATCAGCTTTTCCGATGTTCGGTCGGCCACCGTCACCAGATCCACGTCGCCCTTGTATTCCATCTCGACGCCCTGGGCGAAGAACTCACGCAAGCGCGCCCCGGCCTCGCGGGCAATCAATGCGGCCTTGTCAACCCACACCCACTCCGGACCCGCCTCCGCGCCGCTCACTCGCCTGCCCCATTCGAGCTAGCGCCATTCGAGCCATTTCCGTTCAACCCAGTCCCGTTCAGCTCTGCCCCGGCGGCCTTTGCGTGGCGCGGCGGCCGCTTGCTCACCTCGGTAATCGTCTGGATCTGGTGCTTGTAAATAAATAGGTTAGGCTTTCCTTCGCGGGTCAAGCGCAGCATTCCATCGTCAAAGTACTCGATCCAGCCGCGCACTGTTTCGCCGTCGCGCAGTTTGATCTGGACGTTCACCTGGCGATCGCTGAGAGAGCGCAGATAGAGCGCCTCCTGGCCGGTCTCGCCAGGCGGCGGTGTCTTGGAACGGCGGCGTGTGGAGACTGAAGGGGTCATGTTGCCATTGTAGATGCAAAATGGAGGACAAACGACTTTTTGCATTTTGCTGAGAACATTTGGATTGGACAGCATAACAACCCTATCCAACCGAAATAGATATACAATAGTAATGTCTATCCGGAGGTCTGCCGTGAAGTTTGCAAAATGGGGAAACAGCATCGCCATTCGCATCCCCGCCGAGGTGGTCGCCAATCTCGGAATCTCCCCCAACGACGAAGCGCAATTCAAAGTCACTGGGGAATTCTCATTTGAGATCACCCGGGACCGCAAACGCCAGGAAGCGATAGAAAAACTGCGCAAGCTGAGATTCGTGGTTCCAGACGATTATGTCTTCAATCGGAACGAAATCTATGACCGCTAAGGCCTTTTTCGATACGAATATCCTCGTTTATGCCCTCGCCGTTCGGGCTAGTTCACGCCTTGATCTTCGCACGGAGTTGGCTGAAAGAACGTTGAGTCTTGGCGGTGTGATCAGCGTCCAAGTATTGAATGAGTTCGTTGATATTACCACTAGAAAGTTCAAGATGGGCTGGATTGCGGTCGATCAATGCCTTGAAGCCATCGAAGCGCTGTGCGGGCGCGCGCTCCCACTATCGGCAAAGACACACGCTGAGGCATTGGACCTTTCCAAACGCCAAGGCTACCGCATCTATGATTCGCTCATCCTGGCTGCGGCCACGCAAGCAGGATGCTCGATCATCTACTCGGAGAATATGCAGCACGGACAAACAATCGGCAAACTCAAGATCGTAAATCCTTTTCTCGCACAGTAGCAGTTGTTACTACGCCCCTTGCCCGTAATGGCTCGTCACGTAGTTATCGAGTATCTGCTTGAAGTCAGCCACAA
The DNA here is from genome assembly GCA_964509755.1 of uncultured Occallatibacter sp. Lineage (GTDB taxonomy): Bacteria > Acidobacteriota > Terriglobia > Terriglobales > Acidobacteriaceae > Telmatobacter. The sequence continues at coordinate 8,818 of CAZDYU010000097.1, forward strand.
TCGTATCGCCGTGCAAGGTTTTATAGAGTTTTCCATCCACATAGACCGGCGCTTTGGGCTCCTCAAAGGTTCCCGGCAAACTGATTCCAAGGTTGGCGTGCTTGGATTCGCCGGGGCCGTTGACGATGCAGCCCATGACGGCCAGTTTCAGTTCCTCCACGCCGGGATAACTCTTGCGCCACTCCGGCATCGAGGTGCGCAGGTAACTCTGGATCTGCTCGGCTAACTCCTGGAAGTAAGTGCTGGTCGTCCGCCCGCAGCCAGGACAGCTTGTCACCTGCGGCATGAAGCTGCGGATCGAGAGCGACTGCAAGACCTGCTGCGCGGCCAGCACTTCCTCGGTCCGGTCGCCGCCGGGCTTGGGCGTCAGGCTCACGCGGATGGTGTCGCCAATGCCGGCCAGCAGCAGCGGCGCAAGGCCCGCGGTCGAGGCGATCAGTCCCTTGGCGCCCATGCCTGCTTCGGTCAGCCCCAGATGAAGAGGGTAATCGCAGCGAGCGGCCAGATTCGTGTAGACGTCGATCAGGTCGCGCACGCCGCTGACTTTGGCCGACAAAATAATCTGGTCATGGCCCAGGCCGTACTGCTCGGCGGCTTTGGCCGAGTCCAGCGCGCTGCGCACCATCGCCTCCATCATCACTTCGCGCGCCGGAAGAGGCTGCGCCAGGCGGCTGTTCTCGTCCATCATGCGCGTCAGCAGTTGCTGGTCCAGTGAACCCCAGTTCACCCCGATGCGCACCGGCTTCTGATACTTGACCGCGCACTCAATCATGACCTGAAAATTGTCGTTGTCTTTTTTCCCAATCGACGCGTTGCCGGGATTGATCCTGTACTTGGCCAGCGCCTGCGCCGTGGCCGGATATTTCTTCAGCAGCAGATGGCCGTTGTAGTGAAAGTCACCGACGATGGGCACGCGCAGGCCGCGTTTGTCGAGGCCCTCGACGATATGGGGAACAGCCGCCGCGGCCTCATCGTTGTTGACCGTGACGCGCACAATCTCCGAGCCGGCCAGAGCCAGCGCCGCAACCTGTTCAATGGTTCCCGCAATATCCGCCGTGTCGGTGTTGGTCATCGATTGCACGACGACCGGAACCTCCCAGCCGACGCGAACCTGCCCAATCTTGACCGTGCCAGTTTTCCTGCGTTGAATCTCCGCCATGCTTCTAGTTTACCCTCATCGCCGCTGCCGGGAAACCCCGCGATGAAGGGTACGGGCTTCAGCCCGTACATTCAATCACTCCCAGCAGCCGGACTTTAGCCCCTGAAAAAAATCTCCACCGGCAGCATCATTGCTTGTTCACTTCAACATAATAGAAATCCGTCGCCACCTGAAATTCATCCTTGGTCAGCGGGGTATTCATCGACTGCCAGCGCGCCGTCGGATGGATGATCTGCCAGTTTCCCGGCTTGCCCACGCGCACTGGCATCGCGAAGTGATCCTCGTCGGCGCGCCACTTATACTGAACCGTGCCTGGCGCTTCGCCAAATAATAGCTCCAATCGCGGAAGCTGCGCATGGCAAAGATATTGATTGAAGATCGGCGTCAAATTCATTCCAGTCTGTTGATTGAAATATGCCGCCACGTCTTCGGTCAGAATGTTTTGATACTTGAAGCGCTGATAAAAGCCATGCAGCAGCGGCCACCATTTTGCGTCGTCATTGATGACGCTGCGCAGCGTGTTCAGCATCAGCGCGCCCTTGAAGTATTGATCCTGGTCGGGCTCGGCATTGACGCCGCGCTCGGCAAGGATGGGATGAAGATTCTTGACCTTGACCTTGTCCCCGTTGAGATACTTGATAGCATCGTCCTTGCCCCAACGATATTCAACATAGAGGCTTTCCAGATAAGTCGTCCAGCCCTCGTGTATCCACATATCGGCCGGATCGGCGGCGGTAATGCTATTGCCAAACCACTCATGGCCGCTCTCGTGAATAATGATGAAGTCGAAGCGCGGACTAATTCCAACGCCAGTCCAGTCGCGGCCCAGGTAGCCGTTCTTGAATCCGTTTCCGTAGGCCACCGCGCTCTGATGTTCCATGCCCAGATAAGGCGTTTCGATCAGCTTGTAGCCATCTTTTGCGAAGGGATAAGGGCCGAAATAATGCTGATAGGCCTCCAGCATTCCCTTGGCTTGCGCAAATTGTATTTTTGCTTTCTCCAAATCCTCCGGCAAAACATAGAAATCCAGTGGCAGGTCGCCTGACTTATCGGAGAAATGCACATAACTCCCGATATTCAATGCCACATCGTAGTTGTTGATGGGATAACTCACATGCCAGTCCCAGCGCGTGTAGCCGTCGCCCAAGTCAGTCTTGCCGATGAACTTTCCATTCGAGACATCCACCAGATCGTTCGGAATTGCAACGCTGATATCCATGCTTTCAACTTCGTCGCGCCACTGGTCTTTATTCGGCCACCAGACGCTCGCTCCGTCGCCCTCGCAAGCGGTGTTGATCCAGGTGCGGCCCGCGGGATCTTTCTTGAAGGTCATGCCGCCAAAGCGCCCGATCTCTTCCGGATGGCCGGAGTAATAAAAGTCGATGGAATAGACTTGCCCGGCGCGCAGCGCTTGCGGAAAATCCACGAAGACAGCGCCCGAATCGCGCTGGTATTTAAGCGGCGTAGCGCCCCAGAGAATCTTGTCGACTTGCAGCGTTTCGAGCAGGTCGAGCTGAATGCGCGCGCCATCGGCGAGCATCTTGAAGCGAATTGTATTCTTGCCGCTGATCGTCTGTTTCTCGGGATCGACGCGGATGTCCAGATGGTAGTAGAGTAGGTCGTTGTTGGCGCGATAAGGGCCGTATGCCCCGCGCAAAATTTCGGCGCGCGTGGGCGCGGGAGGCGTCACATCAATTGCCTTTTCAGCAGGCTTGGGCGCGGCTGGCGTTGCGGTTGGAGTCGCGGATGGAAGAGCAACTGAAGGCACAGGAGCTGGCTTGACCGTTTGGCTCTGCTCCTGTTGCGCGACCTGGGCTGAGACAGCCAAGGTGATGAGAAGCAAAAAACTGTACCCGAGAGAGCGAAGGATAGAGAATCGCATAAAGCTATCGTAATCGCCCGCGAGTCGGGGCTGCTCATCATGAACAAAGTTTTGATTGAGGTTCGTGCTACCCCCCTTTTTCCGCAAAGGCGCCATCGACATCCGCGAACAGCCCTGCCGCATCGCCAAGTCGCGCATCTGCGAACGCGTCCAGATCGTGCCCGCCGAGGAAAGTTACCTGATCTACTACTGCAAAACGCTGATCCGCGAGCAGAACCCAGCAACAAATCGCTCGACGATCATCGAGCGATTCGTTGAAAACCCGCCGCCGAAAGCATGACTCCAACCCCAGGCATGAGTTTTTCAAGGCATGGGCGATCTATCGTCTGGTGAGGGCTTGCCAACGCAGCGGGGACGGAACCCGTCTGGACTCCGTCCCCGTATGCTCACCGTCTGATGAGTTGCAACCGGCTATTTCTCGGCCGGGTTGCTCTTCAGCAGAGCCCGCCTCCTCTTCGCCGGCTGAATTGATTTTCGTCCCGACGTCGCAAAACCGCAAAGGATGTCTGGAGACAAAAATGTAAACCATGCCCCAGCACTTGACACTTGTGAGGTCTGGGGCATCCGGTGCAACTCGACAAACTCCATCCGCTTATAGCCTAGTTGGAGGTTGTATAAGTCACCTGCGTGATGCTGCTGCAGTTGGTGCCGCAACTGCTCGGCAGCGTAAATGAGTAGATGCGCCCGCTGTTGATAAGTGCGCCGTTCACATCCAATACCTGAATCTGATACTGATTGCCGGCGGTCACGGTGGGCAGAATGGTGTAGACGCTGCCGTTGTCGGAGACCATGGTGCCCGTCGCCCAGGCGCCATTGGTATAGTAGTTCACGCCATGCAGGCCGTTTTGAAGGTGGGTCAAGATCACCTGGGTACTGTACGCCCCAGAGCCTTGATTCACGTAGATATTGATGTCGCCCGTGTAGTTGGGCGCTTCTTCGAAGTACCAAATCAGTTGCCGGTTGCTCCAGTTCTCGAACAAGTCGCCAACCGCTACGCCGTTCAACAGGAAATCGTCAATCACGTTCTGATTCAGATCCAGATGATACGGATCGTCGCGGCACCATGAGTTGCCGTCCTGGCAGCTATCCTGCACCACCATGTCCAGCTCGGCGCCGTTGAACTGATCCGCCACCCAATCGGCATCATCGCGGCAGAATGGCTCGTCCGCCGTGCCGTCGTTCGTGCCCTCGCAAGCATTGCCCATCGTGACATGCAGGTAGCGCCCGCAATTCAGGCCGTTGTTGAATAAGCCGATGTCGCCTAAATACGGCGCGACGATGGGCCGGGTCAGATTCAGCGTGTAGTTGCCCGGATCGTTCTGCACGTTGAGAGCAACGTAATTCTGCGTGTCCTGAATGTTGCCGGGGACGCCGCAGCCGCCCGCATTGTTGCCTGTCCCGCCAAAGTGGGTGGCGTTGCCGTTGAAGATGGTCGGCGATGGCGTCGTCGCCGCGATGGCAAACGGCAACGCGTTGCTCGTGACGCCGTTCACAACCGCCGTAACGTTGACCGTTCCAGCCGCCAGAGCCGGTACCGTGACTTCAATTGCGTCCACAGCCCACCAAATTACCGTCGCCGCGGTTGTGCCAAAGTAAATCTCGCTCGAGCCTTGCGTCGCGCCAAACGAGTTGCCGCTGCCGCTCGGCATGATCGTCACCGTGCTCCCGGCGGTGGCTGAAACGGGACTGATCCAGACGATGCTCAGCGCCGGACCGGCGCTCACGTTCAGCGTAAAGTTCACCCCAGCCGAAAAACTGCCGGAGGTTGTGGTCCCCTCAATGGTCACCGGATAGGAGCCTGGCGTCACCGTCGTTCCCACGGCCAGCGACAGCAGTGTTGTCGTGGATGTTGTGCTGGGACTGAAGTTCGGCGTCACCCCGGTTGGCAATCCGCTGATGTTGAAGCCCACTGCCCCGGTGTATCCGTTCAGGTCGTGGACCGTCACGATGTCGGCGACCCCGGAGTTCTGTTGCACACTCAACGTAGTCGATGCCACCGACAGCGAAAAGCTGCTTGCCGTCGCGTTGCCGATCACCAACTGAAGTCCCACAGTCTGCGAAAGCGTGCCGTAGGTTCCAGTGATCGAAACATTGTAAGTGCCCAGCGTGGCCGCGCTGCTGGCAGTCAGAGTCAGCGTGCTCGAACTCGCGGTTGGATTGGCGCTCCACGTACCGGTCACGCTGCTGGGCAAACCGGTTATGGCTAGAGTTACGCTGCCGGTGAATCCGCTCACAGGGGTCACCAGAATTGAGTCGGTTGCCGTCGAGCCCGCGACGATCGTGATCTGAGAAAGCGCGGACGAGATAGTAAAGCTGCCCGTCGAGGCCTTCGTCACGGTGAGGGGGATCGTGGTGGTCTCGATCAGCGCGCCGGAGGTTCCGGTTATGGTGACCGTTGATGTTCCAACAGTGGCCGTGCTGCTAGCCGTCAGTGTGAGTACGCTGGTGCTGGTGGTGGGGTTGGAGGCGAACGCGGCGGTTACGCCGGTCGGCAGGCCGCTGGCCGCAAGCGTTGTGCTGCCGATGAAGCAGCCTACATCGCCCACCGTGATCGTATCGGTGCCGCTGCTCCCTTGCGCAATCGACAGAGTGGACGCCGAAGGTGAAAGCGTGAAGCTTTGCGCCGCCGCGGTCACCGTGATCGCAATGGTGGTAGTTGCTGTCAGCGCGCCGGAAGTTCCTGTAATGGTAGCCGTGTACGTTCCAACGGTTGCTGTGGTGCTGGCTGTAAATGTCAGCACGCTGGTCGTGGTGGTGGGGTTGGTCCCGTAGCTCACTGTTACACCGCTGGGCAGGCCCGTGGCGACCAGCAATACAGTACCGGCGAACGGACTTACGTCGGTCACAGTAATAGTGTCTATGCTGCTGCCGCAGCCAAGGGATAATGACACGGCGGCCGCCGAATGCGAAAGCGTAAAGCTGCCCGCCGCCGTCACCGTTACCAGGATCGTGGTTGTCCCAGTGGTGGTCCCCGAGGTTCCAGTCACGGTAACTGTGTAAGTTCCGGGGGTGGCCGTGCTGCTGGCGATGATCGTCAGCGTGTTGCCACTGAGGGTGACCGTAACTCCAGAGTAAGAGCTTGAGGCGGTAAGAGTTACCGTTCCGGTGAAGCCGCCAGTGTCGGTGACCCCGACGGCGACAGCGCAACTGCCACCCTGGGCAATTGTGCAATTGGTCGGCGAGGGAGTCAGAGTGAAGCCCGGCTTCGCGGTAACCGTGAGGGCGATCGTCGTTGCCGCCGTCAATGTGCCGGAGGTTCCGGTAATGGTGATCGTGGTTGTCGCGGCCGCTGCCGTGCTGGCAACCGTGAACGTGAGCACGCTGGTGCTCGTAGTGGGGTTTGTGCCGTAGGCCACAGTTACGCCGGTCGGCAGACCAGAAGCGGCCAGAGTTACGCTGCCGGTGAACGGGCTGACATCGGTCACTGTAATCGTGTCCGTGCCTGTAGCGCCTTGAGCAATCGACAAAGTGGCCGCCGAAGGCTTGATCGTGAAGCTTCCCGTCGACGAGATCGTCACTGCAATCGAGGTTGTCGCGGTGGTGCTGCCGGAGGTTCCGGTCACATTGATGGTGCCCGTTCCGGTCGCCGTGCTGCTGGCTTTGATCGTCAACGTCGTGCCACTGACCGTGACAGTAACTCCAGAATTGGTACTGGTCGCGGCCAGGGTTACGGTGCCGGTGAAACCGCCAGTGTCGGTGACCGTGATGGCATCCGTGACGCTACCGCTGTCGGCGAGCGTCTCAGAGGCCGCCGCGGGAGTCAGCGTAAACCCAGGCTTGGCTGTGACCGTCAGAGCGATGGTGGTGGTCGCGGTCAAGCTGCCGGAGGTTCCGGTGATGGTGACCGTGGCCGCGCCCGTCGTGGCTGTACTGCTGGCCGTGAAGGTAACCACGCTGGTTGAAGTAGCCGGATTGGTGCCGAAAACGGCGGTTACGCCGCTGGGCAGGCCGCTTGCGGCTAGAGTTACGCTGCTACTGAACGGGCTTACGTCTGTAACTGTAATCGTATCGGTGCCGGTCGCGCCCTGGACAATCGACAATGTGGCCGCTGAAGGCTTCAGCGAGAAGCTGCCCCCGCCGCCCGGCGCAACGCCGTTGACCGAGCAGGCCGTGCCGCTGAGCGAGAAGGCCGTGGGCACGGCGTTCGTGGTCCCGTTCCAGGTGCCGTTGAAACCTATGCCGGACAACGTGCCACCGGCGGCGATGCTGCCGTTGTAGCTTTGGTTGGTCACCGTAACATTGGCCCCGCTCTGGCTTTCAATGCCATTCCAGAGGGACGAGATCGTCTGACCGTTGGCGAAGGCCCAGGTCAGCGACCAACTGGTAACGGCGGTCGTGCCCGTGTTCTGGATCGTAATGGCAGCGCCGAATGCGCTGGCGTTTTGCGGCTGAATCGTGTAGAGAACGTTGCACGCGGTCGGTGCCGCAAGCGCGCTCGGAGCAAAAAGGGTTAGAAGCACAGCCGCGAGTACTGTCAAGCACCCGGCCACGCGCGAATAGATGCCCGCCAAATGGGTCGAGGGGCAAACAGGGGGATTCAATTGCATGGTATTCCTTTCTTCAATGAGACGATTTTGGAGGCTGGGAGATCCCTGGAGCGGGAGTAGGATAGTAAGGATGTGGACCGGAATGAGCCTTAAAATTGCCTTGCGAATAAAACCGGGCCGTCTTTTCGGCATCCGGCATAAATACATCCCTGGCGGATAAAAGGCTATTCCGCCTCCATTGCGATTGTCAAACTGAGGATTTCCATTCAGCGGGCCGCCTGCCTCTCATCGAGTGCAGCCCTCCCATTGCAGTTGACGAAATCCTCTTGGCACTACAGTCGTAGATCGGTAAAACGGAGGAGGGGGGCCTTCATCAGGGCAATCGCATTTGAAAATCGACTCGCCGAATCTCTCTCAAAATCGCCCCATTCTAGTGCGGCTTTTTTGCGGATCATTAATTCCCCAGCGCGCACAATAAAAGCAGCGGTACCACGAGGCCCAAATGATCGTCGCCAAAACTTCAGCCCGCGCACTCAGTCTCTCTTCGCTGCCCCCAGTTTCCTGTTCCTTGTTTCGTCTATTCTTCGCCAAAAATCCCGGCGTACCCCACCCCCCCCTACCCCTTTTCGCCTCC
>CAZDYU010000098.1:0-16828 GCA_964509755.1 uncultured Occallatibacter sp.
TCTCTGTTTAACAGAGTCGAAAAGACCGTTTACACAAAATGTTTTACACCCTCGAGCCCGTCTGAATGTGGCTTCTTATCGGTGTTAGTTTGCTCACACATTGCCCTCAAAAAAGCGGATTTCCGCATTGAGAAGCTGGTTGATGTCTCATGAATCAACTTTTCGGCCTGCAATCAGTGTGTGAAAAATCTAAATAAGATTGCCCTGGGGCCGGACCAATAACGCATCACGTTCTGCATCATATTGTGCTACTATTGATGCAAGTATTGGAGCATCCGTGCGCACAACCGTCACCATCGACGACGCTTTGTTAAAAAAGGCGCAGGCCCTGAGCGGGTTGCAGGAGAATGGGACGCTCATCAAGGCTGCTTTGCAGGCCTTGATTTATCGCGAAAGCGCCTTGAGGCTTGCCCGTCTGGGCGGGTCGCAGCCGGATTTGCGGGATATTCCTCGCCGTCGCGGCTCCAAGGAATGTTAACGGACCCGAGCGATTGATTCCGGAGACCCGAGCTTGATCCTGGTCGATACTTCCATCTGGATTGACCACATCCGGACGCCCAACAGCCGGCTCATCGGATTGCTGGACGCGCAGCAGGTCGGTGTGCATCCATGGGTGGTGGGCGAGTTGGCCTGCGGGAATCTCGCCCATCGAGCGAATACGCTCTACCTGCTGAAATCGCTGCCGCAGATTGCCGTGGCCAGAGACGATGAAGTCCTTTTCTTCATAGACAAGCACGGCATTGCAGGCAAGGGCGTTGGTTATCTCGATATGCACCTGTTGGCGGCAGCCGCGCTCGGCAATCTGAAAATCTGGACCCGCGACCGGCGCTTGCGTGAGGCAGCGGCCTTGCTGGGACTGAATGCCTCTGCCACGGGTTAAATCGATGCCTGTAATTGAATGCATGATGCTCCTGCGGACAATGGCCGAACGCGCGCTGCCCTTTGAACATCGAATGGCCAACGCCGAAACAGTGGAAGCCATGAAGGCCGTGCAGCGTGTCGAGCTTGTCACGGTGGGCAATATCGTCAAACTCTTTGCCGATCCCCATGCGGAGAAGAGGTCATAGTCGAATTCAAAGTTCCCTCACCCTCTGCCCTTCAAGCTGGGCCACTCCGGCTTGCGATGCTGTTTGCAGGCTGCAACGCCCTCCTTGAAGTCCTCGCTGGAGCGCTCCTGGGCGTTGGCCTCGATCGCGTCCTCGAGCTCTTCATCCAGCCGCCGCCGCGCATGGCGCGCCAACAGCCGCTTTACCGACTGCATTGCGTGCGGGCTGTTCTGCAGCAGCGTCTGGGCCAGCGCCTGCGCCGATTGCATCAGTTCCTCCTCGGCCACAATCTGCGTCACCAGTCCCAGTTGCAGAGCCTCCTGCGCCTTCAGCAGCCTGCCGGTCAGCAGCAGCTCGCGGGTGCGCTTCTCGCCCACCTGGCGCATCAGAAACGAGGCTGCCAGCGCCGGCACAAAGCCCACGCGCACCTCATTCAATCCAAACTTGGCTTCTGGCGTAGCCAGCGTGAAGTCGGCAATGGTGGCCAGGCTCATGCCGCTGGCGATCGCCGGCCCGTTGACGGCGGCAATCACCGGCTTGGGAAAGTCGTAGAGAGCGCGCAGCAGGCCGGCCAGCTTCTCTGAGTCGCGGCGGTGCTCCTCGGGCGTGTGCGCCGTCAGCGTCTCCAGTTGCTCCATGTCCAGTCCGGCGCAAAAGGCCGAGCCTGCCCCGGTCAGAATCACCACGCCGCACGCGCTCGTCTCGGCCTCGGCCAGCGCCGCAGTCAGTTCGGCAATCAGGGCGGGTGAGAGCGCATTGCGCTTCTCCGGGCGATTCAGCGTGATCGTCTTCACTCCGTTGGCCGTATGCGCAAGAATGTGCTCAAATCGTGTCTCGTTGCGTTCCTCGAAGCGTGCCATGGAATCCTCCCGCGGGCTTTTTGTGCGCCTAGCTTCAAACGCGAACGAGCCTATCGTAGCGCAAATCCGGCCTTCACGTACGGTGATTGGAATCACGGTCTATTTTGCGAGGCTTTGCTTCGGGTAGGATGCGGGTTCAACTTTGCAGAGCAGCGGCAATGATCGCGATCAACTCGGTGAGATCGCCGCGCATCACGGCCAGATCGCGGGCATGGTAAAGCCGCTGGCGATCCTCCTCAACCTGCGCCGCCGACGCCCAATCCAGACGGTGCCCGGCCGCCTGGGCCAGATCCGTGGTGAATGCGCGGAGGGTTCTCGAATTCCCGTCACGGAAGGCGTGAATGGCATCAAGTTCACTGTAGTAATACGCCAGCCGCTTGGCCATCGCTCCGGTATCCAGACCTACCAGGCAATTCTCTGTCTTCAACGCCGCAAAGGTGCCCGCCAAAGCGCCGGGAACATTCTGCGAAGGCCCGTAGGCAACCACAAAGCCAGAGCGATTCTTGGCCATCAATCCGATGTCTTTGCGAATCTCGCCGGCCCAGGGATAGACGCGGGCGAAGATGCGGCGATGCGTCTCCCGCAAGCGGTGAATGTCGAAGGGGCTACGAATCGGATTCTGTCCAAGATCTACGAGACCGACTGCGACAGCATCTGCCTCGAATCTGTCCAGAGACTTCTGGTTGCGAAGATCCTTCAGATTGATGAGAACATTTGTGCCGGGATAGACGTACGGATCGCGGCCGGAAGGATTCATGCGACGGCCGCATTCACGGCCTGATGATAGCCGAGTATCTCCTCGGTCCCTTGCTCGAAGGTAATCTCACCGGCAAGAATGCGGGCCTTCACAGCGAAAAAGTTTTCCGTGGGCCTCATCCCTTCAAGAAAGAGACTCGCCTCCGCCTCGGCAAACCCTCGTTCCAACTTTTCGCGTTCGTCCGGTTGCAGCATGGGGAACCTCCGCCTGCATCAATTTTATCACCTATTTCACTGCATTTTCGCGACAAATTCCCGCCTGAATGGGCCAGAATTGAAGCCATAATGCTGATCGAAATCTGGGAGCGCCGGCGCGGCTACTACAGTTGGATAGCTGCTGCCTCCTGAAGCCAAAAGCTGTTAGCTGGCCTCACAGCCCCAACTCCCCAGCCCGCCGCTTCATCGCCTCCAGACAAAACCCAATCAGCGCATCCAACTCCACGCCCAGTTCCGCCGCGCCCAGTAGAATATCCTCGCGATTCACCCCGCGCGCGAAAGCCTTGTCCTTCATCTTCTTGCGTACGCTCTTCACTTCCACGTCTGCAATGGCTTTGGTCGGCTTGACCAGCGCGCAGGCGGTCAGAAGTCCAGACAGCTCGTCGCAGGCAAAGAGCGCCTTGGCCAGATGCGTCTCCCGCGCCACGCCGCTGTATTGCGCGTGGCCCAGAATCGCGGTGCGCATCTCCGCAGGCCAGCCCAGCCGCTCCAGTTCCCGCACACCCACGAATGGATGTTCAGCCGCCGTCGGATGCCGCTCGTAGTCAAAGTCGTGCAGCAGCGCCGTCGTCGAGTAAAGCTCCACCAGCGCCGCGCGCTCCTCGGCAGGCAGCACTAGCCGGTCAGCCTCCGCCTCGCCCATCGCCCGCACACAAGCCTCCACGCCCAGCGCGTGCTTGCGCAGGCTCTCGCTCTGAGTCCACTCGGTCAGCAGTTGCCAGGCCTGCTCGCGGCCGTGCAGGGAATTACCTGCCAATGCATCGTTGTTGGTGCAACCTGTCATTTTCTTTCCGTCCTCCTTGTTGATGACTCTGGTTCGCGTTTCTTCCGGTTTCTTTCGTCATTTTCAGGCTACGATAGGAGAAACTTCGGCTCGAACCTCATTTTTCACTTGACAATTATGGTTCCCGTCAACGAAGGTAGCACATATCGCGGTGCTCTGACGCACCGCGGAGGCCCGCTCTGGCACTCCGCACACCGCTCATGGAGATCACTCAGACAAGCGTGGAAGCACGCGAAGTCGTCCGCTGCAAATTTCCCGATTGCAGGCTGGTTCAGTTCCGGCCCAGCAGCTCTCACTGCCTCAAGTGCCATAGACCCCTGGAGGTAGAGGAGCCTGTGCGCCTGGGACCGGTACCGGTTGCACCTTACGCCGCCGATCCTTCCACTGAAGCCGGGCTGAAGGTTGCCGGTCAGGTCAAGGAGATTCGGCGCGCGCGCCACCTGAGCCAGCGCCAACTGGCCGGACGCATGCAGGTTCCCCGCACCTACATCTCGAAAATCGAGAACGGCAAGGCCATTCCCACCTTGGGCTCTCTGGCTCGTCTGGCCGCGGCCCTGGGCGTGGATGTGCGCCAACTGGTGCAGGACGCCCGCAGCCGCCGCGACGATGAAGTGGCCGCTGTCCTGGCCGATCCGCTGCTGGGCGAGATTGCCGCCTTGCTGGACCGCCTGGACCCGCTGCACCGCTCGCTGATTCTTGGCTCGGCGCGCGACATGGCCCTTGGACAGCATGGCCAGCGGCGCACGGCGTAGCGAAGCCAGGGCGAGAATAGCCGACTTCGGCCGGAGGCATTTTTTTAGAGCCAATGGCCGCAGCGTCCGCCGTCAAAGCGTGCTGCATCTCACAGTCCGCACCGCGGCCAATTGCGGCGCCCACGCGCTTGTGCTACGGTCGATGATGCAGCACCTTCGCTGCCGGAGCAGGCAATCTGTCGTGCGCCGGCGTACTTTGCAGAGGCAATTTTTTTGATTCTTGCTGGCACATTGCGCATCGATGAGCTGACCGCCGAGGAACGCGCCGTCTACGCGACGCTCAAGCCCGAGCGCCTGCCCGAGCATGTGGCCATCATCATGGACGGCAACGGCCGCTGGGCCGGAAGCCGCTTGCTGAAGCGCTTTGTTGGCCATCAGCAGGGCGCAAAAAGCGTACAACTGGTCACCGAAACCGCCTCGCGCATCGGACTGCCCTGGCTCACACTCTATGCCCTTTCCATCGAAAACGACCTGCGCCGCCCCCGCGCCGAGGTCAACTTTCTTATGCGTCTGCTCAAAAGCTTTCTGGAAGACAACGTGCAGCGCATGATGGACAACAACGTCCGCATCCGCTACATCGGCCGCACCCACGAGTTGCCCGCCGAGGTTCAGGAGAAGATGCTCTGGGCCGAGGAGGCTACGGCGCGCAATACCGGAACCACCCTCACGCTGGCTCTGAAGTACGGCGGCCGCTCGGAACTGGTGGACGCCTTCCGCTCGCTGGCCGCCGAAATGCGGCAGAAAAACCTGAATCCCGAGCGCATCACCGAGCAAGACATCCATCGCCATCTCTACACGGTGCACATGCCGGACCCCGACCTGCTGATCCGTACCTCGGGCGAGATGCGCCTCTCCAACTACCTGCTCTGGCAGATCGCCTATACCGAAATTTTTGTCACCGAGCGGCTCTGGCCCGACTTCCGCGGCCTCCATCTGCTCCAAGCCATCGCAGACTTCCAGCGCCGCGAACGCCGCTACGGCGGCCTCAGCCAGAATGTCGGCGAGGTGGAAGAGGATCTAGAGCGCACCCGCGTCGCCGTCCTCTGAGTACTTTGGTTCGCCAAAATGCCCAATCCTTAGCCCATTTGCCATCATCTTCTCCACCCATCCGGTCGAAATACGGGAAGAGGGCAAAATCCATTGGAAAACTTGAAGACGTTGCCGAAGGAAGAAGATTCCACGGCCAAGGTCAAGCGATTGACCGAACAGTTGCGCTTTCGGCTGAAAGAAGCCATGGCCCAGCGCGGAGGCTCGGAAGCCTTCCTGCATTACCTGCGCTCCGGGGACGAAAAGCAAGCTTGAAGCAGGCGACGGACAGCTCCGGTCTGACAATTAAGTTGGGTTCCCATCCATTCAGATCCTGAGCGCAGTCGAAGGATCTGTGTCATATTTCGCGGAATGGGTGGGATAACACAAATTTCAATCAGAACCTCATTCATCAGGAGAAACAATGGCCGTCGAAGAAAAAAAGATCGCACTGGAACAAGAAGATCTGCCCGCCCGAGCCATGCGTCTGGCCAAGCTTCTGCGTGTGCGCCTCAATGAAGAACTCGCCCAGAAAAAATGCGCCCAGCCCCTCCAGTTCTGGCTGCGCGCCGAGTCGCAAAAGAGCGCCTGAGCCGCAGCCGGATTTGCAAGCTATCTGACTTGTTTTCAGCAAAATCGCCAAACCTGTTACCCGTCCATCCACACACGCACACCCCTGGCAGTGTATTCTCAACCCTGAATGAAACGTGTACTGACGGCTCTCATCCTGGTTCCCGTAGTTCTGATCCTGGTCTTTTTAGGACCGGGTATGCAGTGGCTTTTTACGCTGGCTGTTGCGGTCGTGGCTGCTGCCGCGGCTTGGGAGTTTGCAGGTCTGGCTGAAAAATCCGGCGCTCAGCCGCCGCGCGTCGCGGTGGTGTTGGCCGTTCTGGCGCTCTTCGCCCTTAACGCCTATCGACCCAGTCAGTTGGCGGCCATCCTCGGCATTTTGAGCCTGGCCCTGCTGCTCTACTGCACCTTTTTCCGCCCCGTCGAACAGATGCTGGCCGACGCCTCCACAGCCATCTTCGGCTTCTTCTACGCCGGCTTCACGCTCACTGCCCTGCCCGCCCTGATCGAGGAGACCAATGGCCCCTCGCTGGTGGCTTTTCTGCTCTGCGTGGTCTGGGCCGGAGACATTGCCGCGCTCTATATTGGCCGTGCCTGGGGCCGCCACAAGCTGGCCCCAGGGCTCAGCCCCAACAAAACATGGGAAGGCACACTGGGCTCCGTGGCCGGCAGCCTGCTGGTCACCGGAGGCTTGCTCGCCCTGGCGCATCTGCTCTCGGCGCAATGGGATTCAGTGCTGCTCTCCTACCCGGAAGACATCTGGTACTGGCTAACGCTGGCCGTGGTCGTCAACATCGCCGCGCAGGTGGGCGATCTGGCAGAGTCCGCCCTGAAGCGCTCGGCCGGCGTCAAGGATTCCGGCACGCTGCTGCCCGGCCACGGCGGCGTTCTGGATCGTATCGACGCCTTGCTCATCGCCGCCCCCGCCCTCTGGTACGCCCAGATCCTTCACCAGTGGTTCTGAAGGCAGGGAACGGGAGTATGCTTCCCTGTTCCGGCTACTTGTATATTTACAAATTTGATTGCAATTAAGCCGTGAGCGATTTCCAGTTGGAGTGGGATCCGGCGAAGAATCTCTCGAATCAGCGCAAGCATGGCGTGAGCTTTGAGGAAACGGCCCAACTCTTCCGGAACCCTCTATTTCTGTCATGGAAAGATCGTGTTCAGGATGGAGAAGAGCGCTGGCAAGCCTGTGGCGAAGTTGAAGGCTTGTCGCTGCTGATCGTTGCGCACACTATCCGGTACGAGCTTGAGGATGGAACCGTGATCGAAGTGATTCGCATCATCTCCGCCCGGCAAGCCGAACCCAAAGAAAGGCGGCGTTATGAAACAGAAAACGTTTCGATACACTTTGGACACTTTGCCGCCGCTGACCGAGGCGCAGCGCGCAAATTTAAAGGCGCTTGCGGCTCGCCCGGCCAGTGAAATCGACACCGGCGATATTCCCGTCCTGACTGACGCGGAATGGGCAAAGACCCCGCATACGCGCGGCCATCTCTATCGCCCCGTCAAACAGATCGTCACCGCGCAACTGGACCGAGATGTTCTGGAATGGTTGAAATCTCACGGCCGGGGTTATCAATCGCGCATGAACGCCATCCTCCGGCGGGAGATGCTCTCGTCGATGAAATAGTCAACGATCCTTGCCGATTCGCGCTATGATTTACCAAGGAGTTGCCCCAATGACGACCCGAATCGTTCGCGTTGGAAACACGCTCACCGTCGAGATTCCAGAGGAGTTGGTCGCTCAAGCTGCGCTGCCTGTCGGTGAGCCGGTGGAATGGGTTCGTAACGGAAGTGGCGGAATTGCTTTGGTCAAGTCTTCCGGGCAATCGCTGGCAAATCAGATTGCCAGTATGACGCTGGAAGAATTGCTGGAAGGATTGGAAGAGGGTGACAGTTTGGGTGAATATGACTGGGGCAGTCCGCGTGGGGCTGAGGTTTGGTAGCCCCCTACGTGCCGGATGCCGGCGATCTGATCTGGCTGGATTTGGATCCGCAAGCTGGACGGGAGCAGGCCGGACGAAGACCTGCCGTTGTGCTGTCACCCAGATATTTCAACGTAAGATCCTCGGTTGCATATGCCTGCCCGATCACCAGCAAAGTTAAGAAATACCGGTTTCAAGTATTGCTTCCGCCTGGATTGCCCGTTCATGGCGCAGTGCTTTGTGAACATATGCGTAGCTTGGATTGGAAGGTGCGTGACGCTGTATATTTAGGCCGGATGCCGGATGAAGTTCTTGCGCAGGTTCGCGAAGTGGTCCGAAAGATCGCCGGCATAGCGCAATAATCGAGATGGAATATCGTACTGTTTCACAACCTCATGGAATTTCAATTCACCCTATGAAAAAACTCGCCATTCTCGGTTCCACCGGCTCCATCGGCACCAGCACCCTCTCTATCGTCGAGCAGTTCCCTGACCGCTACTCCGTCGCCTCGCTCGCCGCCGGCCGCAACATTGACGAAGCCTTCGCGCAGACCCTCCGTTGGCGTCCGCGACTGGTCTCGCTGGCCACGGAAGAGCTGGCCGGCCAACTCTCCCAGCGGCTTATAAAAGCCGGCGTCTCCGGCGTCGAAGTCGTCTTCGGCACCGCCGGCACCGTCGCCTGCGCCACCCTTCCCGAAGCCGATTTCGTCGTCTCGGCCATCGTCGGCGTCGCGGGCCTTGAAGCCACCCACGCGGCGATTCTGGCCGGCAAGCCCATCGGCCTCGCCAACAAGGAGTGCATGGTAGCCGCAGGCGAGATACTCACCGCCGCCGCACGCCTGCGCAACGTCCCCATCCTGCCCATCGACAGCGAGCACAACGCCGTTCACCAATGCTTGCGAGTCGGCGCGCACTCTGAGGTCAAGACCATCTGGCTCACGGCCTCCGGTGGCCCCTTCCGCAAGCTGCCGCTGGCCGACTTTGCCAACATCACCCCCGAGCAGGCGCTCAAGCATCCCACCTGGGTCATGGGCCGCCGCATCACCATCGACTCGGCCTCGATGCTCAACAAAGGTCTTGAAGTCATTGAAGCCTGCCGCCTCTTCGACGTCGCCGCCTCTCAAGTCCGCGTCACCGTGCACCCCCAGTCCACCGTCCACTCGCTCGTCGAGTACGTGGACGGCTCCATCCTGGCACAAATCTCAGTCACCGACATGCGCCTGCCCATCCTCTACGCGCTAGCCTTTCCGGAGCGCCCAGCCTCCACGCTCACCTTTGACCTGGCCGCGCTCAGCCATCTCGACTTCGAGCAGCCCGACCTCGAACGCTTCCCCTGCCTGCGCCTGGCCTTCGAAGCCGCCGCAATTGGCGGCGCCCATTGCATCGCCCTCAACGCCGCCGACGAGGTCGCAGTCGAGGCCTTCCTTGACCGGCGCATCCCCTTCATGGGAATCCCGCGTACAATTGAAAAGGTGCTCGCGTCCACGCCCGAGGCGCACCCGGCCACCATCGCCGAGGTGCTCGCCCACGACCGGCAAGCACGCGAATCGGCTCACGCGCTGCTGCTCTAGGCAGGCGCCTTTTTTGAGGATAAAACAGTACATCTATGACGGATTTTCATCAGATTCTGGCAAATATCGCGGCGATCGATTTACGCAGCCTGCTTGTAACCATCGTCTCCTTCGTCGTCCTTCTTGGCTTGATGGTTGTGGTGCATGAGTTCGGCCACTTCGCCGTCGCCAAGCTCTTCCGCGTCCGCGTCGAGGCCTTCTCCTTCGGCTTCGGCCCTCGCCTCTTCGGCTACAAATACGGCGATACCGACTATAAAATCTGCCTGCTCCCCCTCGGCGGATATGTCAAAATGTCTGGCGAGAACTTCAGCGAACTTACCGATGCGGCCACCGGCACAGCCACTCAAGCGCCCATCGACGATCCCGGCGCGCTCACATCTCATCCCCGCTGGCAGCAGATGCTCATCGGCGTCGCCGGTCCAGTGGCCAACTTTGTCCTCGCCTTTGTGCTGATGTTCTTCTACTTTGGCTGGATCAACGAAGTTCCAGACATCAAAGCCCCGGCCATCGAATGGGTGACTCCGGGCTCGCCCGCCGCTTCGGCAGGCCTTGAACCTGGCGACATCATCCGGCAATTCGACAACGCCGTCAATCCCGACTGGTTTACAGTCTTCAAACACGCCAAAGCCGCCCGCAACCAGATTGTTTCCATCGCCGTCGAGCGCAACGGCCAAGCCGTTCAAACCTTTCTGCAAATGCCGGACAGGGCCAAGGGTAAGCCCTATGACCTGAGCCAGGCTGGAGTCTTTCTCCAGGAGGCCACAGGCCCCATCGTCATCGACCAGCTCCTGCCAAACATGCCGGCAGCTCAGGCTGGCTTGCAGCCGGGCGACTCCATTCTCGCCGCCGATGGCCACGTCTTCCATACAACCTTGCCGCTGTTGGACTATCTGCAAACTCTCCAAGGCAAACCGGTTTTGCTTACCGTCGCCCGTCATGGCGCAACCCTGCCGCCGATCCTTGTGCATCCTGCCATGCAAGACGCTCAGTGGCGAATCGGCTTTGCTCCCGGCATACCTGTTTATCCACCCGTGCATAACCAGCCGATGACCATCTTCGATGCCGCCAGCGAGTCGCAGGGCGTATGCGTCGAGAGTTCCCTTCTTATTGTCGAAGTGCTTCAGAAACTCTTTACCCACAAGGCTTCGGTCTCACAACTGGTCGGCCCGGTGGGAATCGCTCAGGCTGCCGGAGAAGCGGCAAAGACCAAAGAATGGTCCCCAAAATTCGGCTTGGCGGCGATGATCAGCATCAACCTGGGAATTCTTAATCTGATGCCCTTTCCCATTCTTGACGGGGGCATGATCCTCTTCCTGCTGATTGAAAGCGTGATTCGCCGACCCATCAACATCAACGTGAAGGAATACATTTATCAGGCAGCCTTTTTGATGCTGGTGGCCTTTTTTGCCTTCATCATCTTCAACGATGTAAGCAGGCTGTCCATCTTTTCGCACTTGAAGCCATAAAAACGACCTTCTGCTGGATGCTGCTTGAAGTTGGATTTGAGGGGCGCTGCTTTGACGCGCCCCTTTCTAACACCCGGGAACAGTTCCGCGTCTTCAAGAGATCGACGCCGAAGCAAATTAAAGGGACAAGAAATCCTAATTTCGGACCCGTTTTCCACGCGACTGACCCGACAAAACCCGAAGAAACACCTATAACTGTGGATAAGATCGCGTTCCACGTGGAAAACTTGGTACGAAACTGTTTCATTATCAGACACCCAAATATTGGAGAGACCCTCAATGTCCGTCACTACCGAAGTTAGAGTCCGCTACGCAGAAACCGACCAGATGGGCGTCGTCTACTATGCCAACTACCTCGTCTGGTTTGAAATCGGCCGCGTCGAAGTGCTGCGCACGCTCGGGCTCACCTACGGTCAATTGGAAAAAGAGCACGACTGCATCCTTCCAGTCGTCGAGGCCAACTGCCGCTACCGCTCCCCGGCCCGCTACGACGACCAGATCCTCATCGAGGCCTGGCCCGCCATCCTGCGCAGCTTCGTCATCAAGTTCGCCTACCGCGTCTGGCGCAAGGAGGCTGACGGCGCCCAGCCCACTCTGCTGGCCGAGGGCGAAACCGTCCACGTCATCTGCGACAGCCAGATGAAAAAGAAGATTCTGCCGCCGCACTACGCCGACGCGCTGCGCACAATGATGGAGAAAGCGTAGGCGGCTCTCTAGCCAGCAAGGCTCGGCGTCGCATCCGCCTTGGTTGCCGCTGGCGCCATGCCGCGCTATGCTCTGTGCATGACCGCGCTTGAACCTTGGTTTCAGGGAATGGAACCCAAACTCGCCACCGCGCCCGAACTTGAAGACATCCTTGCTGAACTCATCCGCCGCGAACCCATTTGCCATCGTCCCGAGTTCGGTACAACCAGGGCCGAATTCGAGCGCATGTTGACCGAGGATTTTTGGGAGGTGGGCGCATCCGGCCGCCGCTACTCACGCCAGTACGTGCTGGATGGTTTAGAGAAGCGCCAATTTTTCGACCCGCAAGCCGACGTCTGGCAGGCACGCGATTTCCACTGCCGCAGATTGGGCGACGACGCCTATCTGCTGACTTACACGCTGCTCCAGGACAACGTGCGACTTACCCGCCGCGCCACCATCTGGCAAAGCACCGCCGAAGGTTGGAAGATTCTCTTCCACCAGGGAACGCTTGTGCAGGATGCATGACCGTCTTTTCAGCGCAGAACAACAGCCAGAGCAAAGCCGTCATACCCTTTCGCTCCGACCGTCTGCACAACCGTTGCGCTCAAGCGTGGCTCGGCAGCCAATAACTCCGTGAAGCGCCGGATGCCTTCAATATCGGCTTCGGCACAACCCGGCTGGACGACCTTTCCATCGCGGACCACGTTGTCGGTAACGATCACCGTTCCTGGGCGCGACAGCTTCAACGCCCACGCAAGATACTCAGCATTATTCTGTTTGTCGGCATCGATAAAGATCATGTCGAATGCTTCGCCGCCAGACGAAGCCAGCAGTGAAAGGCTTTTAACAGCTTGCCCCACGCACAGATCGACTCGATCCGCGACTCCAGCGTTCAGCAGGTTTGCTCGGGCAACTTCGGTGTGAAGCGGGTTGACCTCCAGCGAGACAATTCGTCCGTCTTCAGGCAGCGCGCGAGCCATCCATATCGTGCTGTAACCGCCCAAAGTTCCGATCTCAAGAATGCGCCGCGCCCCGCAAATACACACCAGCACTTCAAGAAACTTCCCTTGGAGCCTGGAAACATCTATAGCGGGCAGTCCGGCCGCTCGATTCACTTTGAGTGCGGCTTCGAGCTTGTCATCGGCTAAAATCGGGGCCAGTCGCTCACTGAAATAGCAATCTACCTTCTTCCAAAGCTCCTGCATGGCGACCTCCATTCAGATCGCTTACTTCTCCCGCGCCACCACAAAATCCGGGACCCAAAGCAGCGCCCGCTTGAACTCGGAGTCGGCAAAGGAGGCCAGCGCCCGGCGGCTCTGCTCGGCGTAGCGGTCGGCGACGCTCATCGCATACTCAACCGATCCGTGGCGCGCCAGAATCTTCTGGATCTGCTCGCGGCTCACATTCTCAAAGCTGCGGTCGTCCAGAACGCGCTGGATCGTCTTGCGGTCGGCGGCCGTGCCGTGGTCGATGGAGTGGATCACAGCCAGCGTCGCCTTGCCCTCGCGCAGGTCGCTGGCCACGGGCTTGCCGAGAACTTCTTCGGTAGCCGTCAGGTCCAGTACGTCGTCAACGATCTGAAAGGCCAGGCCAACGGCGCGGCCATAGGCGGCCAGATTCGTCTCCTGTACCTCGGATGCGCCGGCCAGCACCGCGCCCAGGCGCATCGAGACGGAAAACAGGCAGGCGGTCTTGCGGAAGATCAGGTCGTAATACTCGGCCTCGCTGACGGCGCGGCCCAGCTTCTGAATCTGCAAGAGCTCGCCCTCGACCATCTGCTGCGTAAGGCCGATCAGCAGCTCCAGCACGCGCAGATTCTTCTCATCCAGCGCCACCTTGAAGGCCTGCATGTAAAGCCAGTCGCCGGCCAGCACACACTTCTCGTTGCCCCATGTGGTGTTGGCAGAAGGCCGTCCGCGGCGCAGCTCCGCGCCGTCGATAATGTCGTCATGCACCAGTGTCGCGGTATGCACCATTTCGACCACCGTGCCCAGCCGGATAGCGCCAGGGCCAAAGTAGCCCAGCGTATGCGCTGAGAGCAGCAGCAGCGTCGGCCGGATGCGCTTGCCGCCGCCGCCGCGCAGGTACTCGGCAATCTCCGTGATGGTGCTGACGCCAGAGGCGGCGTCGCGGCCCAACTCCTGCTCGATCGCCACGAGGTCGTCTCGCAGCAGATCGAATACTTCTCTCGCCGTCGCTATCGCCAGTGTGCTCAAAGCTCTCCGGTTCCCGTGACTTATCGTACTATGCGGCTGTCGATTGAGTTGCGCGGCAAGGCCCCGGCTAACTCGCAAACTTGCTGTTCTTGTTCATTTCTTTTTTCAACCGCATCGGCCTTTCCTCGAAAAGGTTGCTAGCCGCGGTTGATCAGTTCGTCCGGTAGTTTGTGAAGCTCAACTCCACGCCCAGATCCTTGCCGCGCAGCAACGCAATAATCCCCTGCAACTCGTCGCGGTCTTTGCTGGAGATGCGCACCGTATCGCCCTGAATGCTGGCCTGCGCCTTCTTCTTCGCATCCTTCACCAGCCGCACAATCTCCTTGGCCTTCTCAATGGGAATGCCCTGCTGCAAGGTGATCTTCTGGCGCACGCTCTTGCCCAGCGCCGGTTCCACCTTGCCGTAGGTCAGATTCTTCAGGCTGACGCCGCGCTTGACCAACTTCTGGCCAAGAATCTCCTTGACCGCCTCCAGATGGTATTCGCCGTCGGAGGCAAGCTGAATCTCCTTGTCGCCCTCCGCCAAAGTAACCTCAGAGTGCGAATCCTTCAGGTCAAAGCGCTGGCGAATCTCCTTGAGCGCCTGGTCGATCGCGTTGCGGACCTCTTGAATCTCAACCTTGCTGACGATGTCAAACGAATTTTCTTGAGCCATATCCCGTATCCTCAACTAAAAAAGGCCGCTGCATGAATTGCCCTTTAACAGTTTCCCACGTCAGCCCCCAGACGAAACAATCGATTGAAGTTTTTCGTGGTTGCGGAGGCGATTTCTTGCACGTCAACGCCTTGAACTTCTGCCAGAGTATCTGCCGCGCGCGCCACCCAGGCCGGCTCATTGCGCTTGCCGCGGTTGGGCACAGGCGCAAGCCACGGCGCGTCGGTCTCCACCAGAACGCCATTCAGAGGCAGCCGAGCGGCCACATCGCGCAGCGGTTGTGCTTTGGGATAGGTGATGTTGCCGGCAAAAGAGATCAGAAAGCCCAGATCGAGCGAGCGGGCAGCTTGATCGAAGTTGCCGCCAAAGCAGTGCATCACGCCGCCCAGGCCGGTTGGCCGCCAATACTCATCCAAAACGAGAAAAAGATCGTCCCATGCATCCGTCGCGCCGTCTTTCGGCCTACAGTGAATCAGGATCGGCCGCTTGCGCGCGGCCGCAATCTCCAATTGGTGGATCAGCCCATCGCGCTGCACCGTATGTGCCGCGCCCTCGTGATAGTAGTCCAGTCCAATCTCTCCGCAGGCAATCACCTCCGGCTCGGCCAGCAGGCCGTCGAGCTGGGCCAGAATCGCATTGTCAATCTCCGGCGTGTTATGCGGATAGACACCCGCGCTGGCGTATAGCTTCGGAATTTCAATGCCGCTCGTCGGCATCCCATTGAACTCGCGGCAGACGGCCAGCGCCCCGCCCATGCCGCTAGCCTGCTCGCCAATACCGATGGCCAGCACTGTGCCCACGCCCGCGTCATACGCACGGCGGAGCATCAGTTCGCGGTCGTCCGCGTAGCGTTCGCTATCCAGATGGGCGTGGGAATCAATCAGCAATGGGGCCTCATAATGCAAGATAGACTAATTCGGTGCAATTGCCGTAATTTTGACCACGCGCAACCCAAGATGCTCTTTGAAGTGGTCGAAGTCGCTGTCGTGGTGGAGCAGTTCGTAACCCTCCTCCATGCAGAAGGTGGCGACAAACGTGTCAACCGTATTGCGGATCGTGACGCCAAGCTCACGCAGTCTGCGGTAATTCCGCGCCGAGGCAATGGCCAATGCGGCACTGCCGGTTTCAAAGAGAACGAACTGGCTGAGCGCATCGACTGTCTCGGCGAAGCGCTTGTCGCCGCGAATGCCTTGCAGCACTTCACTCAATATCAGGCTGGTAATTCCGATCGGCTCCAGGCCAAGATGCAGGTTCAGCCAATCGGTTTGCTCGTTCCGTGTGTCGCCCAAATAGTCGATGAGCACCGAAGAATCGACGATGACCATGGCTTAACGCGCTTCCACGGGAATGGAGGTCTGCTCCGCTGACCGAAGATGCGCACTTTCCGCTTTGGCAACCTTCTCCGCTAATCGCCGCTTCTCCAGAATCTCCTCGTCGGAGGCAAACCAGTCGTCGTCATGGCCCCGCCAAACGACTTTGCCGCACAAATCGAAAAATTTTGTTTGCGCTTTGAGCTGAACAACCTTACGCAAAGAGGCTTCAACCGCCGCTTTCTTGGTCTTTGTGCCGGTAGCTTTCATGGCCTGCTTCATCAACTTGTCGTCGATCTCGATATTGGTCCGCACGGATGAGCCTCCCGATGTGTAAGTATGGCACGATTTATGTGTATGGGGCAACGGCAGGGATCAGAGATCAGAGATCAGAGATCAGAGATCAGGGATCAGGGATCAGGGATCAGGGATCAGGGATCAGGGATCAGAAAAACACGCTGGTTGAGGTTCGTGGACTCCCACCCATTCCATGATGAAACTATGGAATGAATGGGGTACCCAGCTCTTAAGGGTGAGACAACCAGTCCACTTGTCGTATAATCCGGCGATGAAACTTTCCTGTCTTCTTATCGGTCTATGTTCACTACTCTGGCCGGCTCTCGCTCATGCGGAAGATCCACGAGCCAATTCATTAGTTGAAATATTTACTCAGGCTTGCCTGCGAAATGTCGGAAACCCAAGTGCGGTTTATGCCTGGGCTTCTGAGCAGAAGCTATCCCCCATTACCAACCCAGAAGGACGAAAAGTCTATATCGGGGATGGCAACGACGGAGCCGCCTGGAGTTTCCGAGTGGCCGGCATCAATGCAGTCTTATCGATAAGAAGCCAAACCCAGGCTTGCGCGATCTACGGCGAGGCGGCTGATGTCTCGGAGTTTCATCGATGGTTCGACGTCATTGTGAGTGTGATCACTAGTGTCCTGAGTCATTAATTCGCTTACAATATCGCGCGACGGAATCGAGTAT
>CAZDYU010000099.1:0-16502 GCA_964509755.1 uncultured Occallatibacter sp.
GCCGATAAAGCCAATCATATCAACGTCGGGCTTTAGCCCCTGCTACGCTCAATCGCGATTGCCTCCCCCCGAGCAGCCCTTTTTCCGCAGCCTCTGTAGCCCCGACAGATCCAGGGGGTTCCCGTTTGTAATAAATACTGTGATCTGGGTGCCTCATCCCTTTTTGTGGGTTTTTGCGGATAATTACGACTCATCGGCTCATCCTAATCAATAGGGAGACTCAACCATGGCCCAAAATCCGCTCCAAAACTCCATATGGCTCAGGCCTTTTCTCCCAATGCGCCATACCATCCACGGCGAAATTCCAGCCCGCGTTCCCGGTTTACCCCACCCCTCCCTACCCTTTTTGCCCTCTTTCGAATTCTGTAATCGTCACGATACAAACCTGTTAACATCCTTATCTAGTTACCAACTAGTAACAAAAAATTGCCGATTTTGCCCGCTTTTCAATCAAATACCGCTCCTTTTCGCCTAAAAATGCCTTGTTTTCGTCGATTTTCGTATCGCCTTTCTGCCAATCTCGCTCGCAGTCAGGCCATTTTTCCGAGTCTCGAAAATACAAACCGACCTCTCTCAAACAAACTTCATCTACGATTGCTCAGCCATCGCAGAGGTTTGCTCCCACTGGAAGCGGTGCAAGCTGTTACCATCAGAAACCGATGAGTCAAGACGAAAAACAGGGCAGAGATGCGGAGCGCGTCGAGCCTGCAAAAAGCAGTCCGGCAGCCTTTGTCCGCACCGAGGCGGCGGCGCTGGAGGCGCTGGCGACGCGCCTGGATGGGCCAATGGCCGAGGCCTTTGACCGCGCTCTCGAACTGATTCTGCGCTGCGGCGAGGGGCGCGGGCGCGTGGTCGTGACCGGCATGGGCAAGAGCGGAATCATTGCGCAGAAGATCGCCGCCACGCTCAGTTCCACCGGCTCGCCGGCGTTGTTTCTGCATCCGGCTGAAGCGGTGCATGGCGACCTGGGCGTGCTGATGCCGGGCGATGTGGTGGTGGCGCTTTCAGCCTCGGGCGAGACGGAAGAGATTCTGCGCCTGCTGGCGACCCTTAAACGAAAAGGCGACGCGCTGGTGAGCTTCTGTTGCAATCTGCATTCGACCTTGGCGCGGGCCAGCGATGTGGCGCTGGATTGCTGCGTGGAGCGCGAGGCTTGCGGGCTGAATCTTGCGCCAACGGCCTCGACCACCACCATGCTGGCGCTGGGCGACGCGCTGGCCATTGCGGTGAGCCTGCGCAAGGGCTTCAGGGCAGAGGATTTTGCCGAGCTGCACCCCGGCGGCAAACTGGGCAAGCGGCTGGCCAAGGTGCGCGACCTGATGCACAGTGGCGACCAGGTGCCCGCCGTGACGCCCGCGACGCCGATGACCGACGTGATCTACGAGATGTCCAGCAAGAAGCTGGGGTTGACGACTGTGCAGCAAGAGGGTCGGCTCTGCGGAGTCATCAGCGACGGCGATCTGCGCCGGTTGCTGGAGCGAGAAGGCGGGGCGGCGCTGAGCCGTACGGCTGGCGAGGCGATGAACGCTCATCCCCGCACGATTGCCGGCGGCGAACTGGCCGCGACGGCGCTGGCGATTCTGGAAGAGCGGAAGATCACTTCACTAGTTGTGGTTAATGCGGCCGGAAACGTGGAAGGCGTCTTGCATCTGCACGATTTGTGGGGCGTGGAGCTGATTTGAGGGCGGGAACGTGCCCGGCGCCGCTGCGGCGTTTGCCCTTGCAAGGCCGGCGGAACAAAAATCCTTTGAATTCATGGCCAATCCAGGACATTTTCAAACGCCTGTAACATTTGCTGTAGAGAATGGATAGCGGCAGTTCATCTGCCAGGGAGATACTCGTGAAGAAGACGTTGGCAGCCATTGTGTTGTCGGTATTGGTTTTAAGCACGGCTCAAGCCCAGAAGTTGACTGGTGCGGGCGCAACCTTCCCCTATCCGATTTATTCAAAGTGGTTTAGCGAATACAGCGCGGCGCACCCCGGCGTCGAGATCAACTACCAATCGATCGGTTCTGGCGGCGGAATCCGGCAGGTTACCGCCGGGCTGGTGGACTTTGGGGCCTCCGATATGCCGATGACCGATGAATTGCTGGCTGGCTCGAAGGTCAAGTTGATTCATATTCCCACGGTGTTGGGCGCCGTGGTGCCGATCTTCAACGTCCCCGGCGTGGGCGACATCAAATTCAGCGGCGAAGTTCTGGCCGACATCTTCCTTGGCAAAATCACCCGCTGGGACGATGCTCGAATCGCCAAAGACAATGCAGGCGTGAATTTCTCCGCCGTGCCCGAGAATGCCAAGAAAATCATTGTCGTTCACCGTTCCGATGGCAGCGGCACCAGCTTCATCTGGACCGACTACCTGAGCAAAGTCAGCACGGAGTGGGCCAACGGTCCCAGCAAAGGCACCTCGCCAAGCTGGCCGGTTGGCGTCGGCGGAAAAGGCAATGAAGGCGTGGCCGGATTGGTGCGCCAGTTGCCCGGAGCCATTGGTTACGTCGAGCTGATTTACGCGCTGCAAAACAAAATCAGCTACGGCGAAGTGAAGAATGCGGCGGGCAATTGGGAGAAGGCTTCGATCGCCGGAGTTACCGAGGCTGGCGCGAGCATCAAGCAGCTTCCAGCCGACTATCGCATCTCGATCACCAATGCGCCTGGAGCCAATGCCTATCCCATTTCCAGCTTTACCTATCTGCTGATTCCAATTCACTCGGCCGATCCGGCCAAGGGCAAGGTTCTCAAGGATATGCTGAGCTGGATTGTCAACTATGGCGAAGGCGAGGTCTCCGCGCTGTCCTATGCGCCGCTGCCCAAGAATGTCTCGGAAAAGGTACTCAAAACGATTTACGCATTGCAGTAGCAGGGTGCGCGGCCGGCACGGCTTGCATGCCGGGCCGGCCGCGGTCTCAATAAATGAGTTATTCATCAAGCTATTTGTTTTTGCCAACAAAAGCCGGAATGGTTTTCGATATAACTAGGGGATTTATCTTACACCGGCTGTTAATTTATCCTGAAAACGGCAGTTGCATACTGTCATCCTTGGCCTGCATCGAGGTTTGAGGCCTCTGAAGCTTGTTGCTTTGTAATCAGGGCCCGACTTCAGTCGGGCTGCAAAGGGCTGAAAGGAAAGCTGGGCTTTACAGGCTGCGGAAAAACTCTTCTGGAGGCAATTCCCAATGGCTTTGTAACCAGGGCACGACTTCAGTCGGGCCGATAAAGCCAATCATATCAACGTTGGGCTTTAGCCCCTGCTACGCTCAATCGCGATTGCAACCCCCGAATAGCCCTTTTTCCGCAGCCTCTTTAGCCCCTGCAAAACTTCGGCCCGGCCAACTACCATGGTGCGGCTTCTTCTCGATCATCGATTTACGACTGCTCCGCACCTCGCCCAGATGGTGTAATCGTGAATCACAGCAAGGGATTTCACTTTGAAGAAGATAACCAATTCAAGGCTGGATTGACTGCCGTTTTTAGGTTTATCACTCAACTCCATGGAATCATCGCCGCAAATGCGCGTAAATCTTTTCAAAATAGATAGATCAATGGGTACGATTCGATGCGGCGCGGGCGACTGGCTACTACCGATAGCGAATCTGCTGCCAGCATAGTGCGTTTCTACGCTGGCCCTTTTGAAGGACCACCAACGATAAAGCCTCCGGCTTTGCCGGCGAATACTTATTGAACTATCTAGCAAGGCGAGCTAACGGGGATCTCTGTGAACCAGGCTACGGCAGCTCCTACCAGTGGAGCTTGATCGTTCAGCGCGCTTGGCAGCAGACGTAGATTCATGCCTTCAAAATGGCTCTGCGCGATGGGCAGGAATAAGTGCGCGGAGCGGGTGATGCCACCGCCGAAGACGACGACTTGCGGGGCAAAATCGGCCAGCAGGGCTCGAAGCGCGAGGCCAAGATGACGGCCGAAATCGGCAAAGACCTCGGCGGCAGCGGGATCGCTGGCGGCCGAGGCGGCTATCTCGGCTACCTCGCGGAGTTTGCCGGTGCGCTTTTGATAGTTGCCCTGAATGGCTCGGGTTGAAAGAGAATCCTCTAGGATTCCGCCTTCATAAGGCGTATCCCAAATCTCACCGCCTAGCGCGACGCCGGGGCCTTGAGTGACAATGCGGCCATCGACGGCAAAGGCCGAGCCGATGCCGGTTCCGAGCGTGATGCCGACGGCTTTGTGAACCCCGTGAGCCGCGCCAGCGCCGATCTCGCCGAGCAGAAAAGCACCTGCATCGTGAAGAAAGCGAACCTGTGCGGGCTGCCAGCCGAAGCGCTCTGCCAACGCTTGGCGGAGGTCCACGCCATAGAGAAAAGGCAGCTTGTGCTTCATGCGGCTGATGCCGGCGGCAAATTCAAAGGGTCCCGGAAAGGCAAGTTCCGCGCCCGCGATTGCTTTGCAGCCGCCGGCGGCTTGAAGACCCAGCCCGTGCAAAAAGCTGACAAAGGCCGCGCTGCTCTGCTCGGCGGGATAATGAGCGCTGACGACGGGGCCGAGGCGGTAGTCGCTGGCAAGGCAAAGCGCGGAAGAGACATGGCTGCCTCCGACATCGTAAACGAGGACAGGGTTCTCCAAATCAGCGGTCAAAACTAACCTCATGCGGGACTGGAATCTCTTTGACAGAATACACCCGGAAATGGCCGGGGGGCTGTGCTCAAAATTCATCGTGCCTGTTGGCCAGATCCATTCTCCATGCGCCCCGGCGCTGCTATGATTCTCTTCTATACGCATGACCGCGACTCCTTCATCTCCGCGCAATGAAACCGAGCTTGCGGGTGAACTGCGCGCGGACGGTGCGAGTGTGCCTGAAGCGCAGCCTGACGCGGATCTACAGGTCGAGCCGGCGGATGTGGTCTACCTGATGCGGCTGGCCGACGCGTTGAATACCACGCTGGATCTGGAGACGCTGCTGCGGCGCACTTCAGAGCTGGTGGGGGCCGTAATTCCCTACAGCATCTTCGCCATTCTGCTGATGAACGACCGTACGCGCGAACTGCGGATGCGATTTCAGATCGGCCACACATCGAGCGTGGAGCGGCTGCGGATTCCGGTGGGCCGGGGCGTGGTGGGGCAGGTGGCGCTGACCCGGCAGCCGGTGCTGCTGAATGATGTGCGCGCGTCGGAGGCTTATCTGCAGGTCAATCCCAACGTGCGCTCTGAGTTGGCCGTGCCGCTGATTGTCAAAAACCGGCTGATCGGCGTGATGGACATTGAGAGCGAGCAGGCGGATTACTTCCGGCCGGAGCACCTGCGCCTCTTGACGCTGACCGCCTCGCGCATTGGGCAGGCGATTGAAAATGCGCGGCTCTATGCGCGGGTCTCGCGGCAGGCGCAGACGCTTGAGGTGCTGAATGAGATTGCCACGGAGCTGATTTCGATTCTGGATCTGGACCCGCTGCTGGAGCGGGTCGGGCAGCTCCTGCGGCGGCTGATCGACTACCAGATGTTCACCATCATGCTGCTGGACGAGAAGGGCGAAACGCTGATTACGCGCTACGCATGGCGCTTTGGCCACTCTCATGCCCCGCAGCGGCGGCTGCCGATTACCACTGGCCTGGTCGGCGCGGCGGTGCGCGAGTGGCGGCATGTGAATGTGCCCGATGTGCGCACCGATGCGCGCTATGTGGCCGTGAATCCGGAGACGCGCTCGGAGCTGATTGTGCCGCTCTTCCACAAGGGGCGGATCATCGGCGTGCTGGACCTGGAGCATACCCGCGTGGGCTTCTTCAATGAGGAGCATGAGCGCGTGCTGACCACGATGGCCGCGCAGGTGGCCATTGCGATCGAGAACGCGCGCCTCTACCAGGCGGTGCGCTCGCAGGAGCGGCAACTGGAGCGCGATATGGCCATGGCGCGCGAGGTCCAACTGCGGCTGCAGCCCACCGAAGCGCCGGAAGAGCACAACGCGGAGATGGCCGTGCGCTTTCTGCCGGCGCGGACCATTGGCGGCGACCTCTACGACTTTCTCGATTACGGCTTCAAGCGCACGGCGATTGTTCTAGGCGACGTGAGCGGCAAGGCGGCTCCGGCGGCGCTCTTTGCGGCCTTGGTGAGCGGCATCATGCGCGCCGCCGCCAAGCAGCGGCCGGAGCCGGCGCGGATGCTGGCGCTGCTCAACGACCAGTTGCAGGAGCGCAAGCTGGAGTCGCAGTACGTGACCATGCTCTTTGCCGTCTGGAACGGCGAAAGCCGGACCTTGCAAGTGGCCAACTCCGGCGCGGTGCAGCCGGTCTTCTATCACGGCTGCACGGCGTCCACGGTGCGCGCCGAGGGCTTTCCGCTGGGCCTCTTTCCCGGCGTGGCCTATGAGGAGTTGAGCGTAAAGACCGAAGCCGGCGACGTGGTTGTTTTTGTCTCCGACGGCATTCTGGATGCGGAGAACGCCGAGGGCGAGATGTACGGCCAGGAGCGCCTCTCCGGCGTCCTCTGCAGCCTCCGCGACGCCACCGCGCAGGAGCTTGCCGACGCAATCCTTGGCGACGTCAGCCGCTTCCAAGGCGAGCAGGAGCGCTTCGACGATGAGACGATTATCGTGCTGAAGGTGCGATGAAATCAGGGATCGGTGCTCGGAAGTCCACTACTCGGCGAAGATTTCGCCCAGCGTGGTCAGCGTGGCGCTCAGCGTGTCTGGCGCAATGGCTCCAGCGCGCTTGACAAGTCGGGTTTTATCCACAGCTCGAATCTGATCGAGGAGAATCAGCCCTTGCTTGCCGCCGTGGCGGACGGGAATACGGAAGGGCGCGGGATGGCTGCCGGTGGTCATCGGCGCAATCAGCGCGGTGCGCAGGTGGTCATGCATCTCCGGCGGGGAGATCACTACGCAGGGGCATGTCTTCTGAATCTCGCTCCCCACTGTGGGGTCGAGATTCACCAGCCAAACTTCACCACGTTTCACCATCTCAGATCTTCATCGCCTTCATTGGCGAACTCAGGAAGCACGAGCGCATCGTTGCCCGTGGCGGCCAGCTTCATGCTCGCCTCGGTCCATCCGCTGCGTGGGGCCGCCTTGGGCCTGCGCAAGACCAGCGCATCCCCCTCGACGCTCATCTCCGCCCGATCCACCAGCCCCACCTGCCGAAGCAGCGGCTTGGGAATCAGAATTCCCTGCGAGTTGCCTACACGCCGAATCGTTGCCAGCATATCGCCCTCCATGTAATAACAATGTTACTACGTAAGCGATATGTGTGGATACCGGCATATTCCCGCCTTTGCGCAACTGCACATCAAGCAGGGAGCGCCTACATTTCAACTTCTTGCCAAATGGTGGGGCGCCTGGCTTGGCTGGGAACCGGAATTGGGACCGCGGCCACCCGCCTCCAATGTCGCTAATTCAGCACTCCGCGAACCAACTGGTCCTGAAGGAGGACGAACGGCGGGTGGCGCCGGTCCCGGCATATCTCCATACCATCCCGAGGGTGCCCCCGGTCCCTCGCTTTTGGGGACCGGGGATTGAAACTCCCGATCGTCCCGCCAAATAACTCCTGATAAGTCGCCTGACGGAAACAAATCACTCCCGGAAACGGAACCAGCCGCCCGTCTGCCTCTGGCATCATTCGATAGACTGAAGAAGAAAGCCAACCCCGGAGCCCAATTGCAAACCGTCACCGAAACCCGCATCATCCGCCCGGCAAAGAATCTCTTTGGCAGCCTGCGCCTGCCCGGCGACAAGTCCATCAGCCATCGTTATGGAATGCTGGCTGCCTTTGCCGAAGGTGTCTCGCGCTTTACCAACTTCTCGACCGGGGCCGACTGCGCCTCAACGCTTGCGTGTATGGAAGCGCTGGGAGCTCAGGTGCGCCGGCTCGACGATGGCTCGGTCGAAGTGACCGGCGTGGGCGGGCGCGTAACGCCCACCAGCCAACCTTTAGACTGCGGCAACTCCGGCTCGACGATGCGCATGATCTCTGGCCTTCTGTCGCCGCAGGAGGGCAGCTTTACGCTGGTCGGCGACGAGTCGCTCTCGCGGCGGCCGATGGGGCGGATTCGCGAGCCTCTGGCGGCGATGGGCGCGCGGCTCAACCTGACCGAAGGCCATGCGCCGCTGACGATTGACGGCGGCGCGTTGAAGGCCATCGACTACACCACGCCCGTACCCAGCGCGCAGGTGAAGACCTGCATTCTGCTGGCTGGATTGCAGACTGCCGGGACGACGACGGTGCGCGAGGCGGTGCGCACGCGCGATCACAGCGAGTTGGCGCTGCGGGCCTTTGGCGCGCGGCTGGAGCGCACGCTGGATTCTGTATCGATACAGGGGCCACAAAAGCTGTCCGCAATTGATGCGGCGGTTCCGGGCGACATCTCTTCAGCGGCCTTTTTTCTCTGCGCGGCGGCGCTCTTTCCTGGTTCGAGTCTGGTGCTGGACTCGCTGGGCCTCAACCCAACCCGTGCCGCGCTGCTGGATGTTTTGACCTCTCTGGGCGCGCGCATCGGCGTGCTGAATCTGGAGGAGAAGAACGCCGAACTGGTGGGCACCGTGCAGGTTTCGGCTCCGGCTGAAGGGCTGGGCTCGACGACCATCGCCGGCGCGCTGGCCGCGCAACTGATCGACGAGCTCCCGGCGCTGGCCGCGATTGGCCCTTATACCAGCGGCGGCATTCGCATTCGCGATGCAAAGGAATTGCGCGTAAAGGAGTCCGACCGCATTGCGCTGGTGGCGAAGAATCTGCGCGCCATGGGTGCCGAGGTTACCGAATTTGAAGACGGTCTCGACGTGCCCGGCGGACAGCGCTTGCACGGTGCGACGATCGATTCCGGCGGCGATCACCGCATCGCGATGGCCTTCAGCGTCGCCGCATTGCGCGCCGAGGGCGAGACGCGGATTGAGGGCGCGGAATCGGCGGCGATCAGCTTCCCGGAGTTCTTCGAGCTGCTGGACCTGGTAGCGGAGAGATAAAGCAGCGAGTCAGCAAGTCAGCGAGTCAGCAAGTCGGCGAGTCAGCAAGTCAGCAAGTCGGCGAGTCAGCAAAAGTCAGCGAGTCAGCAAAAATCGGCAGCAGCCCCCTTTTGGAACCACTGCCGACTTGCTTGCGGCAAAGCCGCGCTGACTTGCTGACTCGCTCTTACTGTGCAGTCTGCGGAGCCGCGGCAGCCGCAGTGGCATCCTTGGCAGCCGAGACGCCGGGGACCAGAGGCGCGGCATTCACCTTGCCCGATGCGGCTTCATTCAGATTGATGCCGTATTGCTGCAAGGTTGTGGCCAGTGTTTGGTAGAGGCCGGCGCGGTCTTTGGCGTAGGCGGCGTTGGCGGCGATCAGCGTGTCTTCGGCGGTGGCAAGGTTGCGCTGCTGGAGCAGGACATTGGCTGTAGTAGAAGCGCCCAGGTGCAGCTTCTTGATCTCCGCATCGACACTCTGCTGCTGGAAGTCGCGGCCGGCGATGGAGGCCTGAACCTGCGCCCGGTCGTTAATCAGCGCAAACTGCGCGTTGACCACCTGCATGCGAATCTGCGTGTAAAGCTGCTCCAGCCGCAGCTCGGCCTGGCGGTACTCCATCAGAGAGCGCGCCTGCTGCGACTGCGCGAACTTGTTGCCGATGGGGATGGACAAGGTGAAACCGATGCCCTTGTCGGGAGCGGAACTGTTGAAGGCGTTGCTAAAGGCCGTTCCATAACCGGTCGCGGGAACAAGCATATAGTCGGTTGGATCGGATTTAGCCAGGCTTGAATTACTTGTCGGGCATTCGCCAGTGGGGAAAAAACCGCAATTGAGCTTGGTGTTGATGGAGCCGGCAATGCCTTGTCCTGCCAGGTAGGCGAAGATGTCAAAGGTAGGCAGCAGGGCATTGCGCGCGCCCTTCAATGTGATCTCGTCATTGCGCAGGGTAAGAACGGCCTGTTCCAGCTCCGGCCGGTTCTGAAAAGCCTCCTGCACCAGCGCCTCCACAGGCTCCTTCTCCTCGGGAATCTCCTGGATGGTCACGCGGTCGGTGGGAATGACGGGGGCAACCGAAAGCGCGGGATCGTTGAGGTTGCGGGCGATGGCCTGCTTGATAATCTGCTGTTGGTAATTCAACGAGCTCTGCGCGCTGATCAAAGCCTGCTTGTCGGTAGCTACCACAGAGTCGTCCTGCACCACTTGCAGCGGGGCTACAGTGCCAATCTCCAACTGCTTGCGGTCGTCGCCGGAAAGTTTGGTGCTCTGCTCCAGCGCGCGCTGCTTGGCCTGCACATCCTCGTAGGCCTGCACCAGTCCCCAGTAGATGGTCTCGACTTGATTGACGGTGTAAAGAATCTGCTGGCGGAAGGACGAGTCGGTGATGCGCCGGTTGTTGGCCGCCTGGTAGATAAAGCGCTTGTTGACCCAGATGCCGCCGCCCTGCAATAGATGCTGGGTCAGAGTGGCCTTGAAGTCGGAGCTCAACTGTGGGCTGTAGGTCGTAGTGCCGTTGGTGGTGGTGGCGTAAGTATTGTTGAAGCCGAGTTGGAAGGCCGTGCCTGTGACGAAGCCCTGATTGTAGGCGAAGTCGTAGGTGTTGGTGGTGCTGGTGCCGCCGGAAAAGAAGCTGGTGGATGGGTTATGATCGCGATCGAACTGAATGGTGCCAGAAACGGAGGGCTCCAGCGCCTCGGGCGCGGGGCCCGCGCCGGCCGTAGTCAACGTCAATCCCGCACTTCCGGAACCCGCGCCGCCCGCGCCGCCCGCCGTTCCTCCCGGACCGCCGCCAGTCGACAGAATTGTCGCCGAACCGCCCAGCGTACCGGTGATGAGACCGGAGGGCGCACCCAGTGGAGCTGCTCCGGTGCGTGTGCGCAGAATATCCGTATCGGCAATATCCAGGTCGAAGCGCGCAATGGCGATGTCGTAATTGTTCTCAAGCGCAAGAGCCAGGGCGTCAGACAGGCTGAGGTAGATCTTGCCGTCCTTCACCAGATCGCTAAGCCGCACTGAGTTCACAAAGCTGGACTTGCCAATGCTGGTGGGAAGGTACTGACTGATCGGGTTGCCCAGCAGCCTGCCCGCGGGCTTGGAAAAGTCTCGCGCGGTGGGACGCAGATTCAACGGCTGCGTCAGTGCCACTGCTGGAGCTGAAGGCAATTCGGAGGCTGCTTTATCCGGACCTTTGGCTCCCGCACCCGTCGCCTGCTGAGCAAAGCCCGAGGGCATTCCTGCCGTCAATGTCAGCATCAAGGCCGCGACTGCGCGCAACCGGGTGCCTGCATGTCCGCGATGTGTAGGCGCGGTCTCCTTCTTTTGCTCGAATACACTTTTAGAGAACAATTGCATGATTTCTCTCCACGAGATGGTTCATCTTTGAGAATTGCCGAAGCATAGAGGGCGTCATTCTCAAAGACGCCCGAAGAAGCTCTTCGGACGCAAATTTGTGATTATCCGGGTCAATTTTCGACTCGTCCCGGCGGGCGGCTCTCCGCCTATTGGTCTGTACGCGCGCGGCTTGCAATTCGTTCCAAAGAGACGGATTTCGATCTTTCCGCCGACCCGCAAGCCACTGCACGTCGAAAGCTGAGTATAACGGATAGGGCCAGGGGTTAACGGTAAGGAAGCCGGGATTATGGAACGGGCGTAATCCAGGCTCAAAGGACCGCGCGGTCGGCTAGTCTAGAGGCAGCGCAGATTTTCCATGACTGAATCTTCCCAATCCGCAACCCCGCTCCAGAATTGGAAGCTGACCCTGGCCTACGACGGGACCGGCTTCCGCGGCTGGCAGGTGCAGCCGGGGGAGCGCACGATTCAAGGCGAACTGCAAGCGGCGCTGGGGCGAATTACCGGTGAATCGCCGCTGCCGCAAGGCTCGGGACGCACCGACGCCGGCGTCCATGCGCTGGGACAGGTAGCCAGCTTTGTTCTGGCCGCGCCGATTCCGCCGCAGAATCTGCAACGTGCTCTCAATCGGACTCTCCCTTCGTCGATTCGTATTTTGGATACCAGGCTGGCGCAAAGCACATTTCATGCTCGGCACTCGGCCGTGGCCAAGACCTATGAATACCGTGTTTTTCGCGATGCAATCTGTCCGCCGTATCTGGCCCGCTACGTCTACGCCTGCCCCTGGCCAATGGACGTGGAAGCGCTGCAAAGGTCAGCCCGCGAATTCGAGGGCGAGCACGATTTTATGAGCTTCGCCGCCACTGATCCGGAGCTGACAAGCCGCGGCACTGATTCAGAGCCGGAACATAGGCCGATTCCGCGCGAAGGGTTTCAGACGGAGCCGCCAACTGCGCCCACCGTGCGGCGGATATTTTCATCGACTTGGGAAGAGCGTGCCAGCGAAGATGGCCGGCTGCTGGTCTATCGCGTCCGAGGCAGCGGCTTTCTTCATCACATGGTGCGTAATCTGGTAGGGACGATGATAGATGTGGGCCGGGGAAGGCTCAACGCCGGCCAGATCGCTGAGATACTGGCCGCCCGCAGCCGCGCCGCAGCCGGACCGACCGCTCCCGCGCGGGGGCTCTTTCTGCATTCCGTGGAATACGACGAGCGCGACTGGATGCTGGAAACCGAATAAGGACTTGATTACGTCCCGAATAAAGACTATATTAAGACCGATAAAGAACCTTTGGAGGCTCCCTATGCGCTATTCCACTCAGATCAAGCCCATCAGCTACGTAAAGGCTCACGCCGCCGAGCTTCTGGACCGCATTACCAAAGAGCGGGAGCCGATCATCATCACCCAGAATGGCGAGGCGCGGGCGGTGCTGGTGGATGTGGCCAGCTACGATGCGTCCCAGGAGACGATGGCCATGTGGCAGATACTGGCCATCGGCAAGCGGCAAATGGAAGCAGGCCAGACCTATCCGCTCACCGAGGCTATTGAGAAGATTCGCAATCACGGTGCCAAGAGGCCAGAAGCAGAGGTCGGATTCGCCCTGTCCGTTACTGAAGAGCAATGATCTACTCAGTACGCATCACCAGCGCAGCGTGTCGCGATCTCATGGAGATTTACGATTGGATTGCGGAACATGACTCGCCGGAGAAAGCCAATTACGTACTAGACCGTCTGAACGAGACCGCGGAGGGCGCAGCGGCATTGCCGCATCGAGGCACACGGGTCAATGAACTGCCACCTGGAACGGAAGTCGAATACCGGCAAGTTTTTTTCAAACCTTATCGAGTGGTCTATGAAATCACGCACAATGAAGTCGTGATCCACTTGATTGCGGATGGACGTCGCAATCTGCGCTCGCTGCTGTTACGCCGCTTGACCGACGTGTAAAAACAGATTGAGCTGACTGGAGATTTGTATGTTTATCTTTGCCGACACTCACAGACCGAATGAAACTCAAATTCTGCTCGATATTCTTCAATACTCCGACAGAGAAATTGAAAACGGAGATGCGGTCTCCATCGAGGAAGTAATGGTTGAATTCGGAGTTGAGGCAACACAAGATCGAGATCGATCAATGCTTGCAGCCATTCCACCTGAATATCGATCTTGAAAGCCTCGCGTCTCGCCATCCCTGTTACCCTGAAGCCATCGGCATGGCGAGCATTCCTCCCAACTCGGCCTTCTCGCGCGTGACGGCGCTGGCTGCTCAGCGGCCGGTCCACGCAGCCTTTGCCTGGCTGCACGGCAATCCCAAAAAAATCATTGACTGGCAGGCGGAGCTGGTGGCAATTCCCGCTCCTCCCTTTGGGGAAGCTGCGCGGGGCCAGTGGCTGGCGGCCCGCTTTTCTGAGATCGGCCTCAGCTCAGTTGAGACTGACAGCATCGGCAACGTCTTCGGCTGGCTGCCGGCGGCCCGGCTTTCGCCGGAGAGCACTGGGCCGGTGGTAGTGCTCTCAGCCCATCTGGACACGGTTTTCCCGGCCGAGACGCCGTTGCATCCCGTGATTCAGGGCGACCGTCTGGAGGCGCCGGGAGCTTGCGACAACGGCGCTGGTTTGGCGGGTTTGCTGGCCTTGGCGCAAGCGCTGATTCACTCGCAAACCCAGTTGGCCAGCCCGCTGATCTTCATCGGCAACGTCGGCGAAGAGGGCGAAGGCGACCTGCGCGGCGTGCGGCATCTTTATCGGCAATCCGCGCTGGCCGGGCGCATTGCCGCGCATATTGTGCTGGATGGGGCAGGCGCAGAGCAGGCCGTGACGCGGGCCTTGGGCAGCCGGCGCTTCCGAGTGACCGTCACCGGCCCCGGCGGGCACAGCTTCACCGATGCGGGCACGCCGAACCCGATTGCCGCGCTGGCCTCGGCGCTGGCTTCAATCGCTGAGACGGCGCTGCCCCAGGAGCCAAGAACGACGCTGAATCTGGGCACCATCAGCGGCGGCACCAGCGTGAATGCGATTCCAGAGAGCGCTCAGGCTGCCGTCGATTTCCGCTCTACCAGTCCGGAGCAGTTGGTGCGGCTGGAGGTCGCGCTGCATCGCGCCGTCGAGGATGCAGTGAACCGCGCGAACGCGAAGGCGCAATCGTCGCGCACCGACAGCCGAGGGCTGCTGAGTTTTGCCATCAATTTGATTGGCGACCGCCCAGCGGCGCTCTTGCCAGCCAACTCGCCGTTGATGGAAGCCCTATTGGCCGTGGACCGGCATCTGGGCCTGCGCACCGAGCAGCGGCTGGGCTCGACCGACGCCAACATTCCGCTCTCGCTTGGCGTTCCTTCACTATCGATTGGCGCGGGAGGCGAGGGCGGCGGCGCACACACGCTGGCGGAATGGTACTCGGCGCATGGACGCGAAACCGGGCTGAAACGCGCGCTGCTGCTGGCGCTGGCAATGTGTGAATGGGCAGCCTTTTAACCTGAAAACGGCAGTTGCACACCGCGGGCAGGGTGTAAAAAAATACTTCCCCCGGCGGATTGGGAGAAGTGTTTTCTCTTGGCATTCCTATGAGAAGAGGCCACCATGTTCAAGAATTGAGTTGGTCACGGTCTGCGCAACCAGCGAACTGGATGGTCGCCGACAGGGAAGAAGTTTTTATCGTAAGGAGTCCCTCGTCCCTCCAATGTTTGACCATCCTTGGACATCGAGAAGGTAACAACCACCTCCGCGTATGGATAAAGGGGATCGCGCCCCGTCATCCGGAAGCTGAGTTCCCTGTTTTGAACTTCGACATTGTCCAAGGTCCGCGTGGATTTAGAGCAGCCATTTGTAATTGTCCAGCGTCCACGGTCTTGCTTGACAAAATAATCGCAATCAGGGGTTGAGTCACCGCCGACAAAAAAAGTGTTCGGCGTGGAAGCCTGGTACCACCTTCCCTCGACGGTATATTTATTGGTTTCAATCGCAGTCTGCTCTTCTTGCTTTCTAGCCTCTTGAAGTTTGGCTTGCTGCTCCTCGGCTTGCTTCTTTTGCTGTGCGTCGGCGGTCTTCTGCCAGAGCGCCTTGAGCCGGTAAATCTCATCCTGAGCGTTGCGAAGATCGGTAGGCTGGGTGAGCAGGTAAAAGTTCAGGGTGGCGATGGCGTCGTTATACTGATTTGCCACGGTCTGGGCGGTAGCCAGCTTCCTATACGCTTCTCCCCACCAGGGAGCAGCCAGCAAAGCCGCTTTGAACTCTTCGATAGCGTGCTGTTCATCGCCGGGATCGCCCTCCGCGGTATTCCCCAGTACTACGGCCATCACGAAGTGGCTGCGGGCTTCTTCGGGAATTTCAGGAGGAGATTTCATGGCCTGGGCCAGCTTGATGATCTGTATCCGGGCGGCATCGGTCGGATTGGCGCTGAACTGCTGCAATGCCTGCTGAAACTGCTGCCCGGATTGCTGGCGGTCAAGATCGCGCCTCAGATCCTCGGCGCCGTGGGTGTCAACCCCTGGGCGGACAGCCGCAAGGTACAGAGCGATATTGCCTCTGGCATCGTTAAAGTCGCCAGCCTTGGCGTATGCCGAGGCCGCGCTGAAGTCGGCATCGGCGTACCAGGGAGCCAGCAATGCCGCCTGCTCGAAAAGCTTGGCCGCGGCTTTGAAATCATCCGCGGACGAGGCGACGCCCAACTGCGCGGTTGCTTGGGAAAAACTGGCGCGTGCAAGGTCGGGAATCGCCGGAGCCGGATTCAATGTCTTGGCCAAACCAACGATCTCGTTGCGCAGGGTGGCATCCTCAGGATGCTTTTGGAATTGGGTCAAATAGGCTGCCAGTTGCTGGCGGGCGGTTGCGTCGGCGGGAGCCTGGCGTGTGCCGGCTGAACGCTTGGCTGTCTGCGCCGGGCCTGGAACTCCTATCGCGCAGGTCATCAGAAAAAGCACGAGTCCGAAAAGAACCGATCTTCTGTTCATGGTTTCTCTCTTTGTTGCATCCCGATCATACAAGACGTAGGGTACAAAAAATTATAACCGGTGCCCGGAAGAAACGCTTCTGCCAGGGACCGTTACGCAGGGCAATCGCATTTGAAAATCGACTCGCCGCATCTCTTTCAAAATCGCCCCATTCTTGTTCGGCTTTTTTGCGGATCATTGATTCCCCAGCGCGCACAATAAAAGCAGCGGTACCACGAGGCCCAAATGATCGTCGTCCAATCTCCAGCCCGCGCACTCAGTTTCCGTTCTCCGATCCCTTTTTCTTGTTCCTTGTTTCGTCGATTCTTCGCCAAAAATCCCGGCGTACCCCACCCCCCCC
>CAZDYU010000100.1:0-16347 GCA_964509755.1 uncultured Occallatibacter sp.
CGAAGAGAAACTGAGTGCGCGGGCTGGAGATTGGACGGCGATCATTTGGGCCTCGGGGTACCGCTGCTTTTATTGTGCGCGCTGGGGAATCAATTCTCCGCAAAAAAGCCGCACAAGAATGGGGCGATTTTGAAAGAGTGCGGCGAGTCGATTTTCAAATGCGATTGCCCTGGCTGGAGAGGACTAACTCGTCTTGTCGATATTCAACTGGGCGTTATTTTGGGGGATGGAAATGCGGGTAGTCTTTGTCTATTGTCTCAGGCATTACAATTCATATCCGGTATGATGCGGGAACTCGACGGAACGGTAGAAGCCTTAAGGCATAGGTTTACAATAGGCAAAAGACACGTAGAGAACATCGACAGTCAAGCCGTAGTGGATATTTAGCTCATGGTTCGACCGAATTGTTGCAGACGCTCAATGCGCATCCGTGTGCGGATCGACTTTTCCGCGGAATTTACTGTAGACGAAGACGATGTAGCCGATGGCCAAAATCATGCCGAAGCTCCACCAGACCAGGCCGACAGCGAGCGTGTGCGGACCAGAGATGGCACGGCTGAGGGTGATGTCGTTGGCAGTGCCGGTGGTGGCCGGAAGCAGTGTGGGATAGAGACCCCAACAGGCTCCTGCCAGCATGAAGAACAGGTAAAGGCACGAGGAGAGAAACGCTTTGACCGGTTGAGCCTTGCGGTTGAAGAACCACAGAGCGGCGAGGGATGCGACGACGCCGACAGGAACGATAAACGTGGCTGGGTAATTGAAGTAATTGCTCAGGCTGGCCGGACGCACGGAGATTGTGGCTGCAAGGCTAACCACTGTGAGTGCAACCAGAACAAACCAGAGTGGAGTGACGATGCGACGCGCGCGCTGCTCCAACTCACCGGAGGCTTTAATAGCGAGCCAGAGAGCGCCGTGCAAGGTGAGTGCGACGAACGCGACCAAGCCGCCGATCACCGTGTACCAGTCGAGGATGCCGGGCTGTGGGCCGGGTTGCCAGTTGGTCCAGAGAGGAAGAAAGAAGTAGCCGTCGGCTTGCAGCGGAACACCGCGCAGCACGTTGGCTAGAGCGGCACCGAAGAAGATGCTGAGCAAGGCGCTGGCCAGACCGAAGAGGCTGTCGAGCAGGGCGCGCCAGACGCCCACATCGACATGGTTGCGCAACTCGATACTGATGCCGCGCAGGATCAGCAGCCACAGCACGATCATCAACGGCAGATAGAATCCGCTGAAGGCCGATGCGTAGAGGAGCGGAAAGGCGAAGTAGAGCGTGCCGCCGCCGGCGAGAAGCCAGACTTCGTTGCCATCCCAGAGCGGGCCGATGCTGGCGAGGGTGGCGCGGCGCTCGGCTTCATTGCGCACCAGAAAAAGATGAAGCACACCGATGCCCATATCAAAGCCGTCCAGCACCACATACCCGACGATCATCACGGCAACCAGCCAAAACCATATGAATCCCATCATGACGAAACTCCTTTGCTCGTAACTTTTCTGCTGGGGTAAACCGCATCAATCGGCGTGTGCGGCGGCAACAGCCATGGCTTCCGGCCCATTGCTGATCTCGCGATAAATCAGGACGGTGAAGAGAATGCCCATCAGCAGGTAGAGTCCCATGAAGCCCAGCAGCGTAAAGAGGCCATTGCTGGCCGAGACGGTGCTGGAAAAGCCCTCGCTGGTGCGCATCAGGCCGTAGATGATCCAGGGCTGGCGGCCAAGTTCAGCGGTCATCCAGCCTGCGGTGTTGGCGATGTACGGCAGCGGAAAACTGAGCAGCAGTGCCCACAAAACCAAGCGCGTGGTGTAAAGCCGTTTGCGCCAGAGCAGCAATGCGGCGGTGGCCATCAGAAGCAGGAACCAGCTTCCGAGACCGGCCATGATGTGATAGGCGTAGTAGAGCAGCGGCAGAGTTGTCGGCCATTGGTCATGCGGAATCTGATCGAGCCCTTTGACTTCGGCCTTGGTGGTTCCATAGATGAGGAAGCTCAACAAATCATTGACTACGAAGGGATTGTCGATCTGGCCGGTCTCTTCGTTGGGCTGGCCCATCAGCACCAGGCCCGCGCCATTCTCTGTCTTGAAGAGGCCCTCCATTCCAGCGATGGCGG
Organism: uncultured Occallatibacter sp.; assembly: GCA_964509755.1. Classification (GTDB taxonomy): domain Bacteria; phylum Acidobacteriota; class Terriglobia; order Terriglobales; family Acidobacteriaceae; genus Telmatobacter. The sequence goes on from CAZDYU010000100.1 coordinate 2,103, forward strand.
CCGGTTGATTGCGCGCAACGTATTTGCCATGCAGATCGCCGGTAGGAAAGATGATGAGGATCGAGGCGATGATGCCAGCAATGACACCGACTTTGAGAAAGATGCGACCGTAGTTTTCCAGCCGCCCTTCCAGCAGATAAAAAGCGCCCGCGGCGGCCATGACGAACGAGCCTGTAACCACCGCTCCGGTCATATTGTGCGCGTATTGCAGCAGGCCCCAGGGATTCATCAGCAGTTGCCAGAAGCTGAGCACCTCGAATTGCCCGTTGGGCAGGCGATTATATGAGACGGGATGCTGCATCCACGCGTCAGTGACGATGATGAAGAAGCCTGAGATCCACGAGCCGGCGAAGACCATCACGGCTGAAAACCAATGCATGAGTTTAGAGATTCGCTTTTCGCCGTAAAGAAACAGGCCGAGAAATGCCGACTCCATGAAGAAGCTGAAGACGCCTTCCATGGCCAACGGCTGGCCGATGACGCCGCCTGAGAGCCGCGAAAAGCGCGCCCAGTTGGTACCGAATTCGAACTCCATGGGAATGCCTGTGACTACGCCGAAGACGAAGTTGATGGCAAAGATACGGCCCCAAAAGCGCGACGCCCGGTCCCATTCCTCGCTGCCGGTTTTGAGGGCCACGGACTTGAGCACCACAATCAGCAGGCCGAGGCCCATGGTGAGTTGGGGAAAGAGATAGTGGAAGGTGATGGTAAAGGCAAAGTGCAGTCGATGGATCAATTCTGCGGTCATTGGGACGCTCCTGTGCCGGACGGGCGCGGGGAAAGCACTGCACAATTCTAGCGCGGTATGAATACCATGCAGCAGGACTTCCCCAGAATAGTACGCGAGGACGAATGGCGCACATATGGCAATACACAGTGCGCTGCATTCCAGATTGGGAACCATCCAGGCGCCGTCCAGAATTATAGGTGCACTTTACTACTAGCTAAGCGCACCATATTCTCGTAAACCCTTAGGAATGAGGTTATGAACGCATCAGGCTGGTAAAACTGAAGGTCAACGGCAACGGTTCGGGCTGCTTTGATCGTGGAAATGCCCTGTCAAACCAGCTTGGCTAGCAGAACGATTTGATGAATTTGCGATGTTGCAAAAATAATTTCGCAATTCCTGTAACGAATCGTTCAGTTCATGACTTTATTCTGATGAACGCACAAAAAGGATAGTCAAACGATGACTCTGAACCGAAAACCAACGAAGTGGCTCTTGATCCTCTGTTGCATCTGGAGCAGTGTAGCCGGAGCGCAGACGGCGCAACTGACGCTGCGGCAGGCTATTGACCGCGCATTGGGGCGTAATTCGGAGGCTGTGGTTGCTAGTGCCGACGAAAAAGCCGCCTGCGCTTCGGCGCGTCTGGCGCGCACCTATCTGTTGCCTCAACTCGGTTTTAAAGAAGACATTTCGCGCGGAGACGATCCCGTCTACGCCTTCGGAATGCGTTTGCGTCAACGGCAGTTCACTCAGGCCAACTTTGCCTTGAACGAACTGAACCGGCCTCAGCCAATTGGCAACTTTTCTTCGCGCTTCTCCGGCTCCTGGATGGCTTTCGATTCATTCAAGACGCAAAAGGCGATTCATAGCGCCGACCTGATGCATAAGAGTGCCGAGTCCAGCGCCAAAGCTGTAGATCAGAAGATCATCCTCGATGTTGTGCAGGCCTACGAGTCGGTGCTTTTTGCCGAGCGCGAGATCGACGTTGCTCAGCATGAGCAGGAGACGGCCGCGGCACTGCTGAGCACGGCCGAAGATCACGTCAAGGCCGGGTTGGCAGTTGAGTCGGACCGCATGTCGGCCGAAGTAAACGTGGCAGTGCGCAAGCAGGAATTGATTGCCGCACAAGGAGACCTGGACATCGCATGGGCGCAACTGCGGGAAGCGATGGGAGATGCGGAACTCGCAGCAAGCACTTTGCGGCCAATCGAAGCACACACATTTCCATCTAAGGCGCTTGATCTGGAGTTGGCTACGGCCGCCAAGACTCGGCCTGATCTTGCGGCTTTGATAGACGCGCAATCAGCACAGGCTACGGCGGTAGGAGCGGCAAAGTCAAGTTTTGGTCCGCACGTGAGCGCCTACGGAAATTGGGAAGAAGACCGCGGATCCTTTACCAGTTCGAGCGGTAATAACTGGGTCGCAGGGGTACAGATCGGAATCGACATTTTGCCCTTTGGCAAGCGCGCGGAACTGGCGCGAGAGACGGCAACCAAGCAGCGTGTCGATGCTCAGTTGGCGAGTTATCAGCAGCATCTGCGCCTCGCTGTCAGCCAAGCGCACATTCATCGCAAGACTGCAGAGTTGTCGATGGAGACGGCGCAAGCGGCGATGGACCAAGCCGCCGAGAGCCTGCGCATTCTGCGCAATCGCTACACTGCGGGTCTGGCAACCATCACAGATTTGCTGCGCGGAGAAGATGCATCGAGAGAGAGCCAATCCAACTATTGGCATTCCGTTTATGGAAATGCGGCGGCTTACGCTGAACTGCTTTACGCGACAGGGACTTTGACTCCCGATGCGGCGGAGGAATTGCAATGAAAGTGTTTTTATCTGGATGTTTGTTGGCTGTTTCTTCGGTCCTCTTCACGGGGTGCCACTCCACCGATTCCGCATCACCCGTAGCGGTGCAAACTGTTCAGGCTCATCTGGTGGAAAGCCATCAGCAGGAAACACCGCTATTTGTGAACGCCACCGGAACGCTGCACGCACGCGAGTCAGCGACAATCTCCGCGCAGGTCATGGGGCGCATCGGGCAAGTTCTGGTGCATGAAGGAGACAGTGTGCGAGCGGGGCAAACGCTTCTGGTGCTTGACGACGGTACTTTGCGCGCCTCTGTTGATCAGGCGCAGGCCGCGGTCAAGGTAGCCGAGAGTCAGCAGGCCGCCGCGCAGACACAGTCCGATCTCGCTGCCAGCACGCTGGCGCGTTATAAGCAATTACAAGCCGAGAAGAGCGTCAGTCCGCAGGAAATGGATGAAGTGACACGGCGGGCCGAAGCTGCCGCCGCAAACGTGGATGCGGTGCGCGCGCAACGCGACGCCGCCAAAGCGCAGGAGAACGGCGCTCGCGTCCTGTTGAGCTATACGCGGCTGAGTGCACCTTTTGCGGGTGTGGTGACGGCGCGCCTCGCCGATCCGGGAACGATGGCCGCTCCCGGCGTTCCTTTGCTTCAGGTAGAGAGTGCGGGGAACTTGCAACTTCAGGCTGCTGTAGATGAGTCAGCGATAGGTAGCATTCACAAAGGGATGAAACTCTCCGTGATGATCAATGGAGCCTCCAGCGGCGCATTCACCGGCACGGTTGCAGAGATTCTTCCCGCCGCCGATGCGGCAAGCCACAGTTTTTTGGTCAAGATCGATCTTGCTCTTTCCGCCCAACTTCATGCCGGCATGTATGGCAGCGCACAGATCGCGACTGGCTCGCATCAGGCGATTCTGATTCAGCGTTCGGCGGTTGTTCTTCGCGGATCACTCTCCTGCGTTTACGTTCTCGACGCAAACGGCATGGCGCAACTCCGCTCGATCACTCTGGGCACGCCGCAAGGTGATCAGGTAGAAGTGCTGTCTGGAATTTCATCCAACGAAAAGCTGGTTGATCTTCCCGGCGACCGTGATCTGGCGGGCAAGAGAATCGAGGCCCAGTGATGAACAAGGAACCCATGCTCCATGACCTTGGCATTGCCGGCCGTCTTGCGCATACATTTCTCAACTCCAAACTGACGCCGCTCTTCATCGCCGCGTCCTTGGCGCTCGGAATCTTCTCGGTGGCCATCATTCCCCGCGAAGAAGAGCCGCAGATTCTCGTTCCCATGCTGGACATTGCCACTGCAATGCCCGGCGCATCTCCGGCAGAGGTTGAGCAACGCGTCACACTACCGATCGAAGAGTTGGTGCATCAGATCTCCGGCGTCGAATACGTTTATTCCACTTCGATGCCCGGGCAAAGCCTGGTGATCGTCCGTTTCCTGGTTGGAACCCATCAGGAAGACGCGCTGATCAAGGTCTATAGCAAGCTGTATTCGAACTTTGACCGGATGCCGCCGGGAGTATCGCAGCCGTTGATCAAGGCGCGATCCATCGATGATGTTCCCATTCTTTCTCTTACTCTGTGGGGAGAGCATTACAACGGCTATCAGCTTCGCGCCATTGCCGATGAGGTACAGCATAGCATTCAACAGGTTGACAACGTATCGGAGACGACGATCATAGGCGGACTCCCGCGCACGATGCGCGTTGTGCTCAGCACCGCAAAGCTGAATGCCTACGGCCTGTCGCCGATGGCAATCGTCGGACATCTGCAAGCGGCCAATGCCAGCGTTCAGGCTGGGAGCTTTGCAGAGAACAACAGCGAGATTCGAGTCGATGCAGGCAATCTATTCACGCGCCGCGAAGACCTTGAAGCTGTTGTGATCGCGGTTGACCATGGCCGTCCTGTCTATCTTCGCGATGTTGCGGACAAGATTGTGGACGGCCCCGCCGATCCTGCCAACTATGTACTCTTTGGAACATCGAACGCGAGCGCGGCTGCGCATCAGGCGCCCAGCCAGTATCCTGCTGTAACTATTACCGTAGCCAAGCGCAAGGGCACCAACGCCACAGACATTTCCAATGCGGTCATGAAGCGTGTTCAAGGGATGCAAGGCGTAACCATTCCCACGGATGTAACGATCACAACCACTCGCAACTATGGCGAGACGGCCAAGGCCAAGTCGGACGAACTGCTGGAGCATCTGCTACTGGCAACACTCTCCGTCACTTTATTGGTCGCGCTCTTTCTTGGCTGGCGCGAATCGGGCGTGGTACTGTTGGCGATTCCGGTCACGCTTGCGCTCACCATGTCGGTCTTCTATCTCATGGGATACACGATCAATCGTGTCACTCTGTTTGCCTTGATCTTCAGTATCGGCATTCTTGTGGACGATGCCATCGTCGTCGTCGAAAACATGGTGCGTCACTTCCGATTGCCGGAGAACCACGGCCGCCCGATGAGCGACGTCGCGGTTGAAGCGGTCGCAGAGGTAGGTAATCCAACCATTCTCGCAACTTTTGCCGTCATCGCCGCTGTGCTGCCCATGGCCTTTGTACGCGGCTTGATGGGCCCCTATATGCGCCCCATTCCCGTGGGAGCTTCGGCGGCCATGCTCTTCTCACTGATGGTGGCCTTTGTGGTATCGCCATGGGCCGCGTTGAGGCTTCTCGGCAAGCATTTCCAAGGAACAAAGTTACTTGAACCGGAGACCAAAAACTGGCGAACAAAGCTCTATCGCCAGATCATGACTCCGCTCATTCAATCCAGGCGCAACCGCGTCTTGTTCTTTATTGGAGTGGTTGTGCTGTTTTTTGTCTCGGTGGCGCTGGTGCCTCTGGGACTGGTACGCGTCAAAATGCTGCCCTTCGACAACAAAAGTGAACTCCAGGTGGTCATCAATATGCCGGATGGCACACCGCTGGAACAAACAGCACGCGTTGCGCAGGCATTGGGAAACGAACTCGCGCAGCAGCCGGAGGTGCTTAACTACCAAGTCTATGCGGGTACGTCCGGCCCCTATAACTTCAACGGGCTGGTGCGCCACTACTATATGCGCAGCCAGCCAAATCAAGCCGACATTCAGGTAAACCTGCTGCCTGCCAAAGAGCGTAGCGCGCAAAGCCACTCGATTGCCAAGCGGCTGCGTCCGCTGCTTCTCACCATCGGCAATCAGTATGGGGCGCGCATTCAGGTCAGTGAGGTTCCTCCCGGACCGCCAGTCGTGCAGACTCTTGTCGCGGAGGTCTATGGTCCCGACCTCGATGGTCAAACTCAAGTAGCGCAGCAGATCAAGTCGGTCTTCCAACACACTCCGGGCGTTGTCGATACGGACTGGTATGTCGAAGATCCTCAGCCCAGGCTTGTGATGCGTGTAGATGAAGTCAAAGCCGCGCAGCATGGCATTGCAGTCTCTGATGTAGCTCATGCGCTGGCGCTGGCTCTTTCGGGAACTCAGGTTGGCTTGCTCCACGATCAGTCAACGCGCGAGCCAGTGCCTGCAATTGTCGAAGTGGATCGTACGGATCGATCTTCCGAACAAAATCTGGAATATATCCGCTTGCCCGGTGTAGAGGGCGGGATGGTCTCGCTGCGCGAACTGGTGATCGTCGAGCATAAAACAATCGAGCGCAGCATCTATCACAAGAATCTGCGTCGTGTTGTTTACGTGACAGGAGATGTGGCTGGAGCTGAAGAGAGTCCGGTCTACGCGATTCTCAAGATGAACAAGGATCTCGACCACCTCACGCTGCCCGCTGGATACACACTGGTTCGCTACAATGCCTCGATGCCGGAATCTACAAATCACTACTCGATGAAGTGGGACGGCGAATGGCATATCACGATCGAAGTCTTTCGAGATATGGGCTTGGCATTTGCCGCGGTGCTTATCCTCATCTACGTACTTGTTGTGGGCTGGTTCCGCTCCTTCATCGTACCGCTGATCATTATGGCGCCGATTCCGCTAACCCTGGTAGGCATCATGCCGGCTCACGCGATCTTGGGTGCATTCTTCACCGCAACTTCAATGATCGGCTTCATTGCCGGAGCCGGCATCATCGTGCGCAATTCGATCATTCTTGTTGACTTCATCGAACTGCGCATACGTCAGGGAATGCCTTTGGCCGAAGCGGTAATTGATGCAGGGGCTACGCGCTTCCGTCCCATGTTGCTGACCGCGGCCGCAGTGGTAGTCGGAGCCAGCGTGATTCTCACCGACCCCATCTTTCAGGGGCTTGCAGTGTCGCTGATTGCCGGTGCAGTCGCTTCGACATTCCTGTCTTGGCCGACAATTCCCGTGCTCTACTACATAATTCACGCCGGGCACAAATCACAGCATGAACCCGAAACCGATTTAGGAGATTCCCAATGACCGTTGAACGCGCACTACGACTCATGGCTGGACTGGTGATACTGCTTTCACTGGCACTCGCCCACTTTCTTTCGCCGAATTGGCTCTGGCTGACGGCCTTTGTCGGATTAAATCTGTTGCAGTCGGCATTCACCAACTGGTGCCCTGCCATGAACTTCTTTCGTGCTTTGGGACTGAAGGATGCTGGATGCTGTGGCGGCAAGTGTGAATGATATAAACGATCGACACATGAATGCATCCCTGGCAGGCAGGCTCGACAATCCAGAGCGTTTGCTCTGGATTCCGCCAGCGATGGTGATTGGCGCTTTGGCCATACATCCTGGTGATGCGATTGCAGACATCGGCGCTGGAACGGGATTCTTTTCACTGCCCCTTGCAAAAGCAGCAGGATCTCCTGGACTGGTATTTGCGGTTGATTGTCAGGCTGAAATGCTTCGGCACTTGCAGTTCAAACTCGATACGGGAAGCATATCCAACATCCGCGTGATTAATACAGCTGCGGATTCAACTGGCTTGCCAAGCGAATCTTGCGACCTTGTTTTCATGGCGAATGTGTGGCATGAGTTTGCAGACCGCCCTGCCGTTTTGCGAGAAGCCCGGCGCATTCTAAATGCCCGAGGAAGAATTGCTGTTCTAGATTGGCGGCCCGATGCGGAACCTCATCCAGGGCCTCCTCTCCATCACCGAATCAGTGCCTCAGATGCATTGGAAGATATGCAATCCGCGGGTTTCACTGGAGTCAAGCAGAGCAACGTCGGGATATACTCTTGGATGGTTCAAGGACTTATGCAAGAGGAGATAGAACTATGACTCCGCGCAAGTGCATAGCCAAGACCCCAGGCTCGCCATCAAGGCGTTGTGAACGCCTTAAAGATGAAGTCTATCGACAAATGTATCGGCTGGAAGCAAGCCGTCCAGGAGCCGAGTTGGCTCTCGCAATTGCTTTGTTGCATGCTTGGATCGCCTCGGACACTGAAGCGAATATGCCTCAATCACGAGAGTGGCTTATGAAACTTTGTCCAATTTGCCTTCCTATGATCGAAGCCACTCAGAAAGTGCGCGAAGATGAAAAGCAATGTGCTCAATGAAATCGTTCACTTTATCAAGCAAACAACTCTTCGGCATGAGCACAGCCTCAACGGCAATCTGTGTTCCGGTTTTGCACATCAAACGAATATACTGATCTTGTCCTTGAGAGACCGAATCCATGCGCCCCGAACTGACCCAAGCAGCCGATCTCTTGCGCCTCAATACGCCTGAAGCTGTCGAAGAAGCAATCGGCCTGCTCCAGAGCACAGTCTATTCTTTCAGTATGAAAGTCTGCGGACACACAGAAGACGCAGAGGATACGACACAGGAGGTTCTCTTCAGTTCACTGGAACACTTGGTCAGGATTCAGGATCCACAGGCTCTCGCGGTCTGGCTCTATACCGTGACTAGAAACCGCTGCTGGAAGATGCGCCGAAAACCAGCGCACGCCCCGAAGCATATTCTCTCCCTGGAGGAACTGATTTCGGACGAAGTGGAACTGAAGCGATTGTTGCGGGATACGGCAGACAACCCTGAAGGAAATCTTCTATATGCTGAGCAGCACCATCTGATCCATCAGGCCGTCTTGCGTATTCCAGTGCAACTGCGCATTGTTCTAGTGCTCCACGACATGGAGGAACTTACAACCGAGCAAGTGGCGCAGATTCTAGGCCTGCAATCAGGAACAATTCGGGTTAGGATTCACCGGGCACGCCTTTCTGTACGCAAAGAGATGAATAAGCTGATTGATTCAGTTCCGGATGAGGCGTCAAGTCGCAGTCTTGTCAAAAATGATCCCCGTAAAGTCCGCGCCAAAGCTAAACAGCGTTCTTCCGATTGCCGCGCACTGTTCTCAAATCTCTCGGAGTATCTGGATGGTCGGGTTGAACCAATCTCTTGTGAAGCGATGCGCAAACACATTGAAGCCTGCCCTGCTTGCATCGCATTCGTCCAGCACCTTCGCGAAGCCATTGATCGCTGTCGCTCACTGGAAATTCAATGCGACCCCTCTGTAGCGCTCCGGCTGCGTTCCATCCTTACTCAGGAGTACCTGCGTTTACTAGGAATGCCAGGCACAGAACAGGCTTCCGCTGCGCTGTAAAAGCAAACGTGCGCGACTCGCCTTCATTTATGGAAGCAATGAAGGCGAGTGGTTGCCAAGTTAAAATCGGATTACTTGACGACTACGATCTGTTCCGCTCTACTGTAGGAGCCAAGGTCGAAGACACTGGTGTAACCCAAGCCGATGAGCAATTGTGCAGCCTTGGCGCTTCGCATTCCGCTATGGCAATGCAGCAGCAATACCTGCTTCTTATCCTTCAGCGGCAAAGGCGCTCCAGATTCAATCTGCTGAAGCGGGATGTTCATTGCATTCGGTAGATGGCTTGCGCGGAATTCCTCGGGAGTGCGCACATCAATCACTAGCGCGCCGTTCTTAAGATACGCCTGCGCAGCCTCAGGTGAGATCTGGCTAGATTGGCCATGCAAAAGCACGCTTCCTACAACTACTACTATCGCAAAACCAATGATCCAACTTATTGTGTCAACCTTGATCCAGTTCATTTTCAATCCTCCATTTTCATTTCAAAACGAACACGTATGACTGCCGCAAACCACGCAGAGGAGCCTAAGAGCATCTCTGCGGATCACAAAGTAAGAATGCTGATACCTTCACCCTGATGGCAACTATTCGGCTAACGACTCAGGTATCAATAGCACCCTCCTTGCTGATACCAATTCCTTTTAAGATTGGATGTTCCCCGGATTCTTCAAAGCGAGGAAGGTTGCCCACGCATGTGCAAGTTCAGTTCCATCGGATAAGGTCAGCACCGCTTCTGTTTTCGTCATGCGTTTGTTTGTGCTGTTAATCCATCCCCGAACACAGATCGTTTTCCCTGAAGGCACGTGTTGTCGAAAGCGAACGCGGAGCTCGGCCGTGAGCGCTTTAACTCCCGCCCCGGCTACTGCTTTTGACATGGCCTCATCGAGGACAGTGCTGACGATTCCTCCGTGAACAATACCCAGAAAGCCTTCAAGCTCTGATTCTGGAATCCACTCTGCGAGCATCTCTCCGGCATCGTTTTTTTGAAAGTGCAGACGCAAGCCACGGGAGTTGTCTGGCCCGCAAGCGTAGCACGATGATTGTGAACGAGCGTTGATGAGTATCTCCGACTCGCTGCTGACTAGTTCTTGAAGCATGACTCTCCTCAACTTTGAACTGATGCGGTACGCTTGACCAGCCGTTTTGGTGGTCATGGCCATTCTGAACCTACTGGCATCGAACCCTATGGACATCCAGGAACGTCATGGATTCCAAACACGATACGTGCTATATCCTCCCGATAGATTGCGCGCTTGCAAACCATGCTGAGAGAGGATGCGGCAAGCGTAATAGGCGCGCTGCCCAACGCCGCAGTTGATCCATATCTCTCTGTCCTTGGGCAACTCGCCCAGATGCGCCCGCAGTTGCCCCAGCGGAATATTGACCGAACCTGGAATCGATCCAGTGTTAAACTCGCTCGGCTGACGCACGTCCAAAAGATACGCTTCCGTTGAGTCCAATTCATTCCAAGACGCAATCTGCGCATCGCCGCGAACCACATTGGCAGCGATCATCCCTGCCATATTCACTGGATCTTTCGCGGCGCCGTATTGGGGCGCATAGCAGAGTTCAGCTTCTTCTAGATCGAAGACGGTAGCCTTCATTTGTATTGCCGTTGCGATCACATCGATGCGTCGTGCGACGCCTTCTTCGCCCACGGCCTGCGCGCCTAAGACAAGTCCATCCGATTTGCGGAAGATCAGTTTTAGATGAATGGCTTGCGCGCCCGGATAATAACCTACGTGATTTCCGGGGTGCAGATAGATACTCTCAAAGTCCACCATCCCGGCACGGCGCAAAGACTTTTCCGTAGCGCCAGTGAGCGCGACAGTCAGACCGAAAAAGCCGCAAACAGCAGTTGCCTGTACGTTATCAAAATGCGCATCGCGTCCACAGATAGCGTCGGCAGCCACGCGCCCCTGGCGATTGGCCGGCCCCGCCAGAGGGATCAGTTCCCATTGGCCAGTGACTCGATTTCTAACTTCGACAGCATCGCCAACGGCCCAGATGCGCGGATCGATGGTGCGCATTTGAGGATCAACACGGATGCCGCCCGGTTCACCCAACTCCAGACCAGCCGCGCGCGCGAGCGCTGTCTCTGGACGAACTCCGATGGCCAGCACTACCAGATCAGCTTCGTAAGTCTTTCCGCTTTTTGTATGCGCCATCAGGCTACCGTTATTGCCTTGCCCAAACTCAGCAACGGCATCGGCCAGCGCAAGTGTTACTCCGCGAGATTCCAGTCGCTGCTTGGCGTACTCTGCCATCTCAGGATCAAGCGGAGGCATCACCTGATTGGCCAACTCGACAATCGTCACGGCAATTCCACGAAGGGCAAGGTTCTCCGCCATCTCCAGACCAATGAATCCGCCGCCTACGACAACAGCGTTGCGCGGTTTTTTCTCATCGATCCAGTGCCGGATCTCCCTGCTATCAGGAACCGTGCGTAGCGTAAAGATACCCGGCAGATCGATTCCCGGCCACGGCGGGCGGATCGGTGCTGCGCCCGGAGACAGCACCAGTGCATCGAAGGGTTCGCTGTATTCGCGCCCTGTCTCCAGATCGCGGACAAAGACAGTAGACGCGAGCCGGTTAATCGCGAGAACTTCGTTCCGCGTGCGTACTTCGATGTTGAATCGTTCGCGGAACAACGTTGGCCAAGCCAGCAAGAGCTTGGACTCTTCCTGAATCACGTTGCCAACATAATACGGCAAACCGCAGTTAGCAAAGGAAACGTAGGGTCCACGCTCCAAAACAAGAATTTCCGCGCCTTCGTCCAGCCGCCGAAGACGAGCGGCGCAGGTTGCGCCGCCAGCAACTCCTCCAACGATGACCACTCGCTTTTTCTCCATGCTCACTCCCTGAACCCTATGCTAAATCGGACGACTCAGTGACTGCAGGCGTGCTCACAGAGGTGCTCGACCGACACCAGCGTTCCATCCAGAAACTTGCAGACAATAGTCTCAACACTCTCAGCTGGCGCGCCAGTGATGACTTCAATCGAAGCCTCCTGAAACAGCGAAAGTGCGCGTGCTCCCATACCGCCAGCGATAACAACGGTCACGCCGCGCTCCTTGAGCCATACAGGCAACAACCCAGGCTGATGCTCCGGGGCAACCACTTCCGTTGTGGCCGTGACCTCTTTTGTTTTGGGGGCAACGTCAACAATGGAAAACTTTTCGCAGTGCCCAAAGTGTGGATTCAGACAGTCCCCGGTAGTGGGAATTGCAATTCTCATGTGAACATTCCTTTCTTCAACAAGTTGGGCATGGTAGACGGCTAAGGAGTGTGTATCCAACCATTTACTGACAACCATGCTGGTAGCCACTTCCTGGCATCCCGCCGATTTCGCAATGGAACCTCAACACACCAACCTTCTTGTCCATTTCGGGTACCGTACCCTTAAAGGTGCGAACTACACCTATATACTACCGGTCTCGCCGCTGAACGGCAAGGGGGCAGAGATGGCGTCAGGTGTATTTCACATCTATTTTCATTTGTGATAAGGTGAAGCCGTTGGCTTGCGGAAGCGCAATGCCAAATGGAGGATCGGATTGCCACGAAAAATATGTGCGCGTCACGGCAAGGATTACCCTTGTTCCTGCGGCATGGGAAACCTTTATCGTTTTGTGGAGCCGCTCGTTTTGATCCTGCTGAAGAAGAAGGGCCATGCCTATGGCTACGACCTCTGCGCGGAGCTACAGGAGCATGCCCTTACGGATACGGCAATTGAAAAAGCCGCTCTCTACAGGACTCTTCGGCAGTTGGAGACAAACGGAAATGTCAAGTCCGAATGGGAGACGAACAAGGCAGGTCCAGCACGCCGCGTGTACAAACTTACAAAGCAGGGCGAACGGCACCTGGAGGAGTGGGCAGCGGTGCTGGAACACCTTTCACAATCCATGACCCGCTTCGTCGGCGAGGTCCGCGAAACCCTGATCAAGCCGGTTACAAAGAGATCCAAATCTGCATGACGTCTACCGCAGTGTTCTAATAGTTGAATGGCGAGTCTCGAAAACTTTCGTGTTGTGGTCTTCCGGGCAGTTGCCGAACATCTCAGCTTCCGCAAAGCCGCTGAAGAACTATATCTTACTCAACCTGCGGTGAGCCTTCAAATTAAGGCGCTTGAGGAGGAACTTGGCGTTCAAGTCTTTGATCGCGCCGGGGCGCAGATCACGCTGACGCCGGCCGGCAAAGTACTTCTCCGGTATGCGAATCAAGTTCATTTGCTTTTCGCTCAGGCAGAGCGCGATATTATTTCTCTCTCCGGTGATCATGCTGGACAACTTTCCCTTGGAGCTTCCACGACCATCGCTCAGTATGTGTTGCCGCGTCTTCTGGGCGAGTTCTGCAAAGAACATCCACGCGTTCATCCCACACTTATCAGTGGCAACACGGAGCAAATTGTCGAAGCTCTAGAAAAGCAGAAGATTGAGTTGGGTTTTATTGAAGGCCCCGCGCGTAGCCGCGAGGTCAAGAGCGAGCCATTTCTTGTGGACGAGTTGGTCTTGATTGCCTCTGTTGCGTATGAATGGGCCGAGCGCGCTTTTGTCTCCGTTTCCGATTTATGCATGCTCCGTTGCTCATGCGGGAGCGCGGTTCCGGTACTCGCAGAGTGATTGAAATTGCGCTTGAACGCCAAGGCCTCAAGCGCAATAAGATGCATATCGTAATGGAACTCGATTCAACCGAGGCCATCAAATCCGGTGTAGAAGCCGGGCTGGGCGTTGGTTTCGTCTCACGATGGGCTATCGCTAAAGATCTGCGGCTCGACGTAAACTTCAAGATTGTTGAAATCGAAGGTCTGCGGATCAAGCGGGAGTTCCTGGTCACATACGTAAAGGGTCCTGAACCACAAGGCCTGGCTCATCAATTTCATCGATTTCTCATTGCGCGCGCAGGCGTACAGAGAACATTGGTAAAATCCAAACGTTGATAATTGAAACATTCCATAAGATGCGCTTATGTTCAATGAGTACTTCTGCTTGGACACAGGCACTTATATTAGCGACACTTGTTCCATGTCCAAGAACATCTTCTTCATTGGGTTGATTATCGCTGCTAGCGGTTTGGTGTCCCCACCTGTGGCGCTGGCCGGTGGTCTCATCTACGGATTCTCATTTCTTCATCCATACCATGTTGAAGCGAAGAATGGACTTGCCCCCAAAATTGAGACAACCAGTTAAGACTCGATTTTCAGCGAATG
>CAZDYU010000101.1:0-16223 GCA_964509755.1 uncultured Occallatibacter sp.
GGTTTTGCAGGATCACCTTGGACATATTCTGGTAGCCGATGTCGCCCATGCCGCCGTCGCCGCCGACGGCCCAGACCTTGGGCAGCTCGACGATCTCCTGGTCGGTCATCAATGCGTCCGTGAAGTGGGAGAGGTGGTAATACTGCTCGTCGTCGATGACGTCTTTGTCGCGCGTGAGAAGCATGTCGGCCAGACGCTCGGGGATGACGGAGCGGCGGGCGTGATCGACGATGAAGCTCTCGCCCATGAGCCAGCCGACGGTGACGCCGTCCTGGAAGAGCGAGTTCATCCACGGGTAGGGGTGGGGGTTGTTGGGCGCGGTGGAACCGTAGACGGTGTTGCAGCCGGTGTGGGCGGCCATGGCCATGACGGACATGCCGTTGGCATGGCGGCCGTCGATGGCTTGCAGATTCTTGTGGTTGAAGGCCTCGGTGAGCAGGACGGCGGCGATGGCCTCGACCAATTCGGCGTCGCTGATGGGGCCGTGCTTGGCCTCGTAAGCAGCGATGCGGGCGCGGGTGTCGGTCTCGTCTTCTCCGCCAAGGCCGAGGACGAGGTGGGCGATGGCCTGGCGGAGCAGAGCGTACTCAGCCTGGCTGCGGGCCTTGAGGACGGCGAGGCGGGCAACGCCCTTCTTCTCGAGCTCGCCGGCCTTGGCGAGGAAGCGGTCGCTCTTGGCGTGGTAGACGGGGCGCATGTAAGCCTCGGTGACGGCGGCGATGGAGCGCAGGACGGACTTTTCACCGCAGCCGGCGCAGGCTCCGTCGCCGGAGACCAGGGCGTCGTAGGTGGAGCGGACCATCAGCATATTTCTCAAAGTCGCGGTCTTGGAGTCGGCGGGGTTGGCCGAGTTGAAAAGGCCAAGATACTTTTGCGAGGTGTCTGGCAGCAGATCGAGGAAGCCGGTTCCGGTCTGGTGCTTGGCGTTGACTTCTTCGGTTTCGGCAACCATTTTAAGGGCCATGTGATCGCCACAGGCGGTGACGCAGGCGGCGCAGCCTTTGCAGAGGTCGCTCACGAATATCGAGAAAATGCCGCCTGAGCCGGGGGCCTTGCGCTCTGGCGAGGAGAAGATGGCGTTGACCTTCTGGTAAGCCATGGGGACTTTTTCAAGGATGGCGAAGAACTGCTGCTTGGAGGCGGCGGAGAAGCCGTTGACGCTCTCAGTGACTTCGCGGAGGATGGTGGGGAGCGGGGTACCGGTTTTGGTGTCGGTGACCATGCGCTGGCGGGTCTGGCGCTCGATCTCCGGCAAGGCGGCCAGGAGCTGGGCGCGATCTGCGGGGTTGACGACGTAGTGCGAGACGGCGGTGCGGAGGAGGGTGCTGAGATCCTGCGCGGTGTTGGGCAGCGCGGTATCCGGGCAGACGGAGATGCACTCCATGCACTGAGTGCAATTCTCGGCGATGAAGAGCGGAGTCTCACGGCGGGCGACGTATTTGGAGGCGGTGTCGCCGGTGGCGGCTGCGATCATGCCCATGGCGGAAAGCGGCGTGGCGGGCTGATTGTAGCCGAAGTTGGAGCGGAACTCGGCGTCAAAGCCGGCGATGCTGGCCAGCGGGGTGCGCGCGGCCTGGCCGGCGGGCAGCGGGTTGGAACGGCAGCCGGTACCGCAGGATTCGCCGGCGGGAACGGTCTCAAGGATGGGCAGCAGCGCGTGGCCGCGCAAGGTGGAGTGATCGGCCGCGGTGAGCACGCCAATCTCGATTTCACGCACCTGCTCGAAGCCTTGCATCATGACTTCCATGTTGGACTCGACGACGGCCTCGCCGAGTTTGCCGAACTTCTTGACGTACTGCTCGCGGACGACGGCGCGGTATTGCTCTTGAGTGATGCCGAACTCCTTGAGCAGGCTGCTGACGGCGAAGAATGCGCCGAGAAATGCGTTGCCCTGCATGCGGAGTTGAAGATCGCCGCGGTCGGTGGCCTTTTTGGCGATTTCAAAGCCGGGAAGGGTGAAGACGCGGATGTTTTTATCGATGATCTGCTTGCGGGCCCAGATGGGAAGCTGCTCCCAGGCCTGCGCGCCGGCCTGATCGGACTCCCAAACCAGGCTGCCGCCTTCGGCCATGCCGTCCAGGGGGTTGGTGTGGGTGAAGGCTTTGGGGTCGCAACAGAGGACAACCGTCACGTGGCGCAGGTCGCAGTTCACACGGATGCGGTCTTTGGCGGCGACCATAAAATAGCTGGTTGGCGCGCCCTTCTTTTCAGAACCATATTTGGGATTGGCGCTGACGTGGATGACTTCCTTGGGGTTGCCGAGTTCGTCCTTGAGGCCGTCGCGCTGGTAGATGAGGTCGTTGAGGTCGCCGAGGATAGCGCCGAGGTTCTTGCCGGTGGTGATAGCGCCCCAGCCTCCGATGGAGTGGAAGCGGACGGCGACTGCGCCCTCGGGCAGCAGCGACGGGGTCTCATCGCCGAGGACCGCATAGGGGTGGTCGATGCCGAGAACGAAGAAGGAGACGCCGTCGGCGGCGGTCTTGCCGTCTTTGCGGGCGCGGTTGGCGGTGGCGAACTCGTATGCGCCTAGAACGTGCTCGGGGCGGAAGTCGCGGGAGCCGAGGCCGTAGCTGCCGCCGTAGATCTTGGGAACCTCGGCAAGCGAGATGGCGGGCAGGCCTTCGACGGTCTGGACGGCCTTAGAGAAAGCGGTGCGGATGTCGCGGCCGAGGGGATTGTCGCCGGCCAGAGCCTCGTCTGTGCGCTCGAGAATGATGACGTTCTTTTTGCCGCGGAGAGCCTCAACGAGGGCGGCTTCAGGGAAGGGGCGAATCACATTGACGTGGATGGAGCCGACGCTTGCGCCGCGGGTCTGGCGCAGGTAATCGACCGCGGCCTCGATATTTTCAGCGGCTGAACCGAGCGAGACAAAGACGGTTTCGGCGTCGTCGGTTTTGTACTTGGAGATGAGGCCGTAGTTGCGGCCGGTGAGTTCGGCAAAGTCTTTGTAGGCGGCTTCAAGGAACTCCAGAATGGGCTCGACAAAGTTATTGCGGCGGGCGACGACGCCGTTCATGTAGTGTTCCTGATTCTGCACGGGCCCGAGCAGGACGGGGTTGGCGAGGTCCATCATCTTGGGAACGCGGCGGCGAGTGGGTCCAAAGAGAGTGCGCTGCGCCGGCGTGGGGCAATCGATGATGTCGTCTGGCGCGCCAAGGTACTCACGAATCAGGCCGGATTCATGTTTGTAGAAGGTGCGCTCCAGATGGCTGGTGAGAAAGCCGTCCATGATGTTCATGCCGGGGGTGAGGCTGAGTTCAGTGACGCGGCGGAGGATGAGCGCCTGGTCGGCGGCCTGCTGCGCGTCCTTGCCGAAGAGCATGATCCAGCCGGTGTCAAGCGCGCCGTAGATGTCGTCATGGCCGCAGTGGACGTTGAGAGCGTGCTTGGTGAGCGCGCGGGCGCCGACTTCTAGAACCATGGTGGAGGCTTTGCCGGGCGCGTGATAATACTGCTCGACGCCATAGACGACGCCCTGGCCGCTGGTGAAGTTGACGACGCGCTTGCCGCAGACCGAGTGGGCGACGGCGCCGCCCTGGGCCGCGTGTTCGCCTTCGGTCTCAATGGCGATGGTATTTTTTCCGAAGACGTTCAAATGGCCTTCGGCGTAAGCCTGCTGGAAGAGTTCGCCGCCCTCTGTGGAAGGCGTGATCGGATAGAAGACGCCGGCGTCGGCGATGCGCGTCTCGGTATGGTAGGAGACAAGCTGATTTCCATTTGCAGTAACCCGAATGCCGGGAAAACGAGCAGCAGCGGTCATGAATCCCTCTCTCTGTGAACTCAAGTTCAGTTGCGATCTTCTATCTTTTTGGTGAGCGTTGGCATCGAGGGAGTTCGCTCCGGTCGAATGCGCGCCGCGATTTGTTTCGTCGAGCTTGGTTGCGCCGGACTTGGTTGCACCGATCAGCGGGGCCGCGAGTGGCGCGGTCCAAACTTGATACCTATTCAAGTGTACGGGCCGAGATGGAACTGAGGGAACCCAAGGGGGGGCGCACCTCAAGAAATCGGCTTAGCTACTAGTATGCGCCATTCATAAGGGGACAGTGTCCCATTTTGTGAAACCATGGTTATCTTTCGATATGGAAGTTCGATTCCGGCGGCTTTGGTTGAGATTTGTTGATGTGTGCCCTTGCCTAATGATCCGGTCCGAAAATTGAGTGGAGGCATCCCACCTATTCCGCAAAGAACGCGGAATGGATGGGCGCCCAGCACCGTAGAACGTCCTATTGCCCGGTGCAGCGTTGGAATGATCCTAAAAACGGCAGTCGATCCAGCTTTGGCTTGGCCATCTTCTTCAAAGTGAAACACCTCGCAGTGATTGACGATTTTACGCATTGGGTGAGGTACGGAGCTGTTAAAAATCGTTGAGGGAGAAGAAGCCTAACCATGGTGGTTGGACAGGCCGAAGTTTGCAGGGGTTAAAGAGGCTGCGGAAAAAGGGCTATTCGGGGGTTGCAATCACGATTGAGCGTAGCAGGGGCTAAAGCCCAACGTTGATATGATTGGCTTTATCGGCCCGACTAAAGTCGTGCCCTGGTTACAAAGCCATTGGGAATTGCATCGCGATGAGTTTTCCGCAGCCTGCAAAGCTTGGCTTTTCTTTCAGCCCTTTGCGGCCCCCTTCGACTCCGCTCAGGGCAGGTTAGAAGTCGGGCCCTGCTTACAAAACAACAAGCTTCAGAGGCTCCAAACCTCGATGGAAGCCACGGACGGCGGTGTGCAACTGCCGTTTTTAGGATGATTTGGAGTTGGTCCGAGGAACCGAGTTCGCGCAGTTGCTTCGTGATCCGTTGCAGGCGGCGGAATCTCTGCTGGAGACACTCTGGCTGGCGCGGGTAGGCCGCTGGGCCATGGGTACTCCCTCCAGATAAGACCGGAACGCCGGGTGCTCCTCAACCTGAGGAGGCGGATCACCCGATACAATCATAGGTGGAGTGTTCCGCGGGGCAAGATTTTGTGTTTTTTGCGGCGGATGGTGGGTTTGTGCCGTCCCAGCTTTCGATATGCAGCCGCGGGGCCTTCAACTCGCTGCGCTCACTCAGGATGACAGGTTTGTTGTGAGTTGATGGTTTTTTTAGAGCATTTTCACAGTTCCTGCAGGGTTGAGTTTGTGGTTTCCCACGCATTTTACACAGAAGGTGAAATGGATGGGGCACGGAGCTTCCTTACACCATCGGGGAGAAATGCTCTGGAATGCGGCATTTTGCGGCAGATCGGTAACAGGAAGGGTTGACAGGGACGCATGACGCCACGCGGAGGGACGAGGAGACGGAAGAAGAGATCGTCTGGCTTTGGCGGAGTCTTGCGGCTGCTGTTTTTCGTCCTAATGCTAGCGGCGGGTGCGGCGGCCTGGCTGGTTTTTTCGCCTTTTGGGCCTTCGACGGAGACTTTTGTGGAGGTAGCGCAGGGGTCTGGGACGCTAAGGATAGGGCGGCAACTGGAAGATGCGGGCGTGGTGCGGAGCCAGTATGCCTTCGACTTGGTGCGCTGGTGGAAGCGGGGAACGCTGAAGGCGGGCGAGTATCGCTTTGACCATGCGGCGGCGGTGACCGAAGTCTATGCGCGGATTGCGCGGGGCGACGTTTATACGCTGGCGGTGACGATTCCCGAGGGGTCAAGCCTCTTTGAAATTGCGGCGCGGCTGGAGCAGGCGGGATTTGGGACGCGGGAAGAGTTCTTGGAGGGCGCGGCGCGGCAGGTGAGCCTGGTGAGCGATCTGGACCCCAAGGCGACGAGCCTGGAGGGCTATCTTTTTCCGGATACGTATCATTTTCCGCGCAAGTTTGGGCCGCCGCAGATCTGCGCGGCGATGGTGAGGCGCTTCCGCACGGTGGCGGGGCAGTTGGGATTGGCGAGATTGAAGGGGAACGTGCATCGAGTGGTGACATTGGCTTCGCTGGTGGAGCGGGAGACGGCGGTGGATGCGGAACGGCCGCTGGTGGCCAGCGTGCTGGAGAATCGCCTGGCGCGACAGATGCCGCTGATGACCGATCCGGCGGTGATCTACGGGCTGGAGCTGGATGGGCGCTGGCGGGGCGCGATTTACGCGAGCGATTTGAAACTGGAGACGCCCTACAATACGTATCTGCATACGGGGCTGCCGCCGGGGCCGGTGTCGAATCCGGGGGCCAAGTCGCTGCGCGCGGCGATGGAGCCGGCGAAGACGGATTATCTGTATTTTGTGGCGGCGGGGGCCGATCCGCAGGGGCGGTCGCGGTTTTCAAGCTCGATCGAGGAACATGCGAAGAACGTGGCCGATTACCGGCAGGCAGTAAAGAAGGCGGGTGGCCGTTGAAAAAATCTCGATGTTTGGCCACCGCGGCGATGGGGATGGCGTTGCTGATTTCTGGCTGCGCGCTGTTTCCGACGACTCGCAAGCTGCCTATTCCGGTAGCGCCGCAGATAGAGCAGACGGCTACGCCGGAGGAACTGGTGGAGCGATTGAACCAGCGCTGGGCGGCTCTGGGCAGCCTGAATGCCAGCGTGGAGATGCAGGCCAGCGTACTGAAGACCAAGCAAGGCCTGGCCAAGGATTATCCGGCGATTCGCGGCATTATTCTGATGCTGAAGCCGGGGATGCTGCGGGTCTATGGGCGGGTTCCGGTGATTGGCACGCGGGCCTTTGATATGGTCAGCGACGGCAAGGATTTTACGCTCTGGATTCCGGAGTACAACATTGCGTACAAGGGATCGAATACGGTGAAGCGGAGGTCGGCCAACCCTCTGGAGAATCTGCGGCCGGGATCGTTTCTGGATGCGCTGGTGGTGCGCGGGCTGGAGCCGGAGGATGAGTATATGGTCACGGCCGATACCGACACCGTGGAGGATAAGGTTCGGAAGCACCTCTACCTTGAGCCGGAGTACCAGTTGAGCATCATGCGGCCAAAGGCAGGCAGCCTGCGCAAGACGCCGGTGCGCGTGGTGACCTTCCATCGCGACGACCTGCTGCCGTATGAGCAGGATATTTACGATGCGGGAGGCAACCTTGAGACTCAGGTTATCTACTCGGGATACAAGGATTTTGGCGCGGGAACGTACCCGTCCAGCGTGCTTATCAAGCGGCCGCTGGAAGAGGCGCAGGTGGTGCTGACGGTGGAAAAGGTTGCGGAGAATCCAAAGAATCCTCCGCTGACCGGCGATGAGTTTGTGCTGAAACTTACCGAGGGAACCAAGATACAGAGCCTGGAGTAGGGTCGATTAGAGGTTCGAGGTAAAAGTCCAGATCAGTGAAAAACATTCCTCAGGGGCTAAAGAGGCTGCGGAAAGAGGCCAGTTTAGCGACAGAAATGGCTGATAATTCCCTCGGCGGCTAAAGCCGGCGTTGATAAAGCAGTGGTTATGTACGGGCTAAAGCCCGTACCCTTCATCCAATTGAGTTTTTCCGCAGCCGGCTGAAGCCGTGCCCTTTCAAGGCAGAACTCTCGAATGGGTTATTCCGCAGCCGGTAAAGTCGTGTCCTTTCAAAATCAGATTTTAATCATGGGCTGTTAGCGGCCACCTTACGGGTAGATGCGGTGCAGGGTGCGGGCGAAGGGGATGGTTTCGCGGACATGGTCGAGGCCGCAGATCCAGGCCACGGCGCGCTCAATGCCCATGCCGAAGCCGCTGTGCGGGACGCTGCCGTAGCGGCGCAGGTCGAGGTACCACTGGAAGGCTTCCTTGGGCAGATTGTGCTGCTCGATGCGGGCGTTGAGCAGCTCAAAGCTGGAGACGCGCTGCGAGCCGCCGATGATTTCGCCGTAGCCCTCCGGCGCCAGAACATCCACACACAAAGCGTAGCGGGAGTCGAGCGGGTCGGGCTCCATATAGAAAGCCTTTACGTCAGCGGGATAGCGGTGAACCATGACGGGGCGGTCGAATTGGCTGCTGAGCCAGGTCTCGTCGGGGGAGCCGAAGTCGTTGCCGTAGACGAAGGGCGCTTCAAGGTGGCCGTCTTTGTGGGCCTGGTTGAGCAGGTCGGCGGCTTCGTCATAGCGGAGGCGCGGGAAGGGTGGACAGATGCTGGCGAGCTTGGCGGGGTCGCGGCCAATGACGGTGAGCTCTGGGGCGCGATTCTTGAGGACTGATTGGACGATGTGGGAGAGGAAGTTTTCTGCCAATTCGAGGAGGCCGTCCAGATCCATGAAGGCGACTTCCGGCTCGATCATCCAGAATTCGGTGAGGTGGCGGCGGGTTTTGGACTTCTCGGCGCGAAAAGTTGGGCCGAAGCTGTAGACCTTGCCGAGGGCGAGGGCCGTCGATTCGATGTAGAGCTGGCCGGATTGCGTCAGGTAGGCTGGGTCGCCAAAGTAATCGACCGGAAAGAGGGTCGAGGTGCCCTCGCAGGCTGCCGGGGTGAGGATGGGCGGGTCGGTGCGGATGAAGCCGTTGCTGTCGAAGTACTCGGCCGCGGCGCGCATGATCTCGGCCCGGATGCGCAGGATCGCCGACTGGCGCGGGCTGCGGACCCAGAGATGGCGGTGCTCCATGAGGAAGTCGACGCCGTGCTCCTTGAGGGTGATGGGGTAGGGGTCGGACTCGGGGACGCGCTGGACGACGGTGAGGCCCTCGACGTCAAGCTCAAATCCGCCCGGCGCGCGCTTGTCGGCGCGGACTTTGCCGGTAACGATGACGCTGGATTCCTGGGTCAGCCCCTTGAGCGCCTCAAAGACTTCAGCCGGCACGCTCTTGACGTGGGCCACGCCCTGGATGGTCCCGGTGCCGTCGCGAAAGATGGGGAAGAGGAGCTTGCCGCTCTCGCGAAGGTTGTAGAGCCAGCCGCGCAGGGTGACGGATTGGCCTTCAAATTGGCCGAGTGTGGCGATAGTGGCCACCACCTGCGGTGGGGCAGACGGCACCTGCGGTGCGGCAGGAGTGATTGGGGCTTCGGACATGGCTTTTCCTCGTGACTTGACTCTTTAGGATAGCGCGGGCGGAAGATGTTGGCGGAAGGGAGGGAAAATGCGTGGCATTTTATCCCTATGTGCGGCGAAATTGGGAATTGCAGGGAGTGGATGGCTTTAGTAGGATGAGAAAAGTTATTGATGCGCGCAACAAGCCCCCAGAAAGCAGGCGGTTTTTTTCTCGACTGAAAGCTGGAGGCCGGAGGCTGTATGGTCGATTTGGCGGCGATCGAGAGCGAAGAGACGCAAAAGTCGCAGGTGGACGCCGATACTACCGAGCGCTGCATTGCCGAGAAGCATATCGGCGAGCGCATCCGGCGGCTGCGGCTGAAAAAATCCATGGGCCTGGTCGATCTGGGCAAGCATACGGGGCTTTCGGCCAGCTTTCTCTCGCAGCTTGAGACGGGGCGCGTAGTGCCGACGCTGCGCAATCTGGCGCGCATTGCGATGGTCTTCTCCAAAGATCTCTCGTATTTTTTTGAGAGCGATCCGCAGGCCGTCTTCCGCATTCACCGGCGCAAGGAGCGGGTGCGGATGCCGCAAACCGGCGTCGAGGTTCCCACTTATTTTTTTGAGAGCCTGGGCTACCTGGTGCCGGACCGCGAGATGGACCCCTACTTTGCCGAGTTTCAGCCGCTGACCAAAGAGATGGAGCCCAAGGCGCACATCCACCAGGGCTTTGAGTTTCTCTATGTGCTGCAAGGGGAGCTGGAGTTGCATCACGGCGAACAGAGCTGCACGCTCGAGGCCGGCGATGCGGTGTATTTTGATGCCTCGACGCCGCACTCCTATCAGTGCGCGGGGCAAAAACCGGCCGGGGCGATCATTGTTACCATGCACCATGCGCCATCGATGCCCACCCGCGCGCCACGGGCGGCGCATACTCAGGCGAATCCGGCAGGCAGCGCGGAAGGTGCGGCCCGGTAACTTATAGGTTGCGGGCGACAGGATTCCCGCGTTCAGTCTCCATCCCCTAGCTGTAAACTAACCATGCGCCCATGCCCCTTACCGTAGCCGCTTTTGTCCAGCGATGGAAGATCAATTCGCAGTCCGAGCGCGCCAGCGCGCAATCGCACTTCCGCGATCTGTGCGAGGTGCTCGGCGAGCAGAGCCCGGCCGAGAGCGATGCGACGGGCGAGCGCTACGCCTTTGAAAAGCGGGTCAGCAAATCGCGCGGCGGCACGGGCTTTGCCGACGTCTGGCTCCGCGATCACTTTGCGTGGGAGTACAAGGTCAAGCACAAGAGCCTGCAAAAGGCTTACGAGCAGCTCAATGAATACCGCGAGGATCTGGGCAATCCTCCACTGCTGGTGGTCTGCGACTTCGAGCGCTTCGAGGTGCACACCAATTTCACTGCCACCAAAAAGCGCGTTTATGCCTTCAATCTGGACGACCTGAATCGCAACCAGGCGACGGCCAGTTGCCCGCTGCCGCCGCTGGATGTTCTGCGCGCGCTCTTTGGCGACTACAACGTACTGCGGCCAGAGCACACCGACGCCTACGTAACCCAGGAGGCGGCCAAGCTCTTCAGCAAACTGGCCGAGCGGATGGAGTTGGAAGAGCGCAACCTGGGAGCGACGCGCGCCGAGATTGCGCACTTCCTGATGCGCCTGCTCTTCTGCTTTTTTGCCGACTCGATTGGCCTGCTGCCGGATCGCGTCTTTCGCGGCATGATCCAGAGCGACGACCGCTTTCTGCCGCGCAAATTTCTGCGCAAACTCAAGCTGCTTTTTGAAGCGATGAGCGAACCGGACGGTATCTTTGGCGCGCTCACCATCAAGTACTTCAACGGCGGGCTTTTCGATAACGCTTCAGTGATTCCGCTCGACCTGGCTGATCTGGGCATTCTCTACGAGGTTTCAAAGAACTACGACTGGTCGCACATTGCTCCGGCGATCTTTGGGACGCTGTTTGAGCGGTCATTGGACCCGGCGCGGCGCTCGCTGATTGGCGCGCACTACACCAGCGAAGAAGATATTCTGCTGCTGATTGAGCCGGTGCTGGTGCATCCGCTGCGGCAGCGCTGGCAGGGCGTGAAAGAGCGCATTCTGGCTGCAAGGGAGTTGGAGCGCGCCGAAGAGGAAGCGCGCAACAACCGCCAGGCGCGGCTGAGAGTGGACCTGCCGTCGGAAAAACTGCTGGGCGAGTGGATTGAGGAACTGACCGCGGTGCGGGTTCTGGATCCGGCCTGCGGGTCGGGGAATTTCTTGTATCTGGCGCTGCGGCGGATGCTGGATCTGTGGCTGGAGGCGACGCAGTTTGCCGCCGAGCAGGGCATCTCGATGGTGGTCTCGAAGATGGTCTCGCCCAAGCAACTTTTCGGCATCGAGACCGAGTTTTATGCTCATGAATTGGCTTCGGTGGTGGTGTGGATCGGCTTTCTGCAATGGAAGCATGAGCACGCCGTTCACGACGACCGCGAACCGATTCTGGAGAAGCTCGGAAATATCGAACATGGCGACGCGATTCTGCGCTATGACGCCGAGGGCAAGCCGTTTGAACCCGAGTGGCCAAGGGCGGAGTTTATTGTGGGGAATCCGCCGTTTTTGGGAAGTAAGCGGTTGCGGCGTGAACTTGGCGATCAGTACGTCAATGATCTCTTTTCTCTTTATGAGGGTCGCGTACCTCATGAAGTAGATCTTGTTACCTACTGGTTTAGCAAGTCTTTTGCTGAGGTTCAATCTCATCAATCGAGGGTAGGACTTCTTGCGACTCAAGCCATTCGAGCTGGGTCCAACCGGATTGTTCTTGACCGCATCATTGTAGAAGGTTCGATCTTTTTTGCTTGGAGCAACCGCGAATGGACTTTGGAGGGCGCGGCGATTCGGGTTTCGATGATCGGCTTCGACAATGGCACTGAAACGATGCGAGAGCTTGATGGAGAGTATGTTTCTTCAATCAATGCCGATTTAAGCGCTGGCATTGATCTGACTGCATCCCATTCTCTGCTCGAAAATCAAGGTATTGCATTTCAAGGCCCCGTAAAAGTCGGCCATTTCGAGGTCGAGCCGGAAGTTGCTCGAAAGATGCTTGCTGCGCCAATCAACCCCAATGGCTTACCTAACTCAGAGGTTGTAATTCCTTGGATCATCGCTAGAGATTTAACTGACCGTCCAAAAGGTTTATATATTATTGATTTTCAAAGCAAGACAGAAGTCGAGTCTGCACTTTTCGAGTTGCCTTTTGAATATATAAAACACCACGTCTATCCATCCCGCATGGCAAATAACCGGCAGAGAAGGCGTGAATTGTGGTGGCATCATGGCGAGAAAAATCTCGGTATGCGTAAAGCTCTAAGCGGCTTGCATAAGTATATTGCCACGCCCAGAGTTTCAAAGCATCGGTTCTTTGTTTTTACGCCGGTAACGACGCTTGCCGATAGCCGAGTTGTGGTCATCACTCGTGAAGATAATTATTTCATTGGAATGCTTGAGTCGGAAGTCCATAAGATATGGAGCCTCGCAAGCTGTTCGCGGCACGGTGTGGGTAACGATATTACTTATAACATTGAATCCTGTTTCGACACCTTCCCCTTTCCCTGGCCTCCGGGCAAGGAGCCAAGCGAAGAAGCCGACGCTCGCGTGAAAGCCATCGCCGATGCGGCGCGGGAGTTGGTGCGGCTGCGGGATGCGTGGCTGAATCCGCCGGGGATTGCGCCTGAGGAGTTGAAGAAGCGCACGCTGACCAACCTCTACAATCAGCGTCCGGAGTGGCTGGCGAACGCCCATCGCGCCCTGGATGAAGCCGTCTTTGCCGCCTATGGCTGGCCTTCGTCGCTGACCAAGGAGGAGATTCTGGGGCGGCTTCTGGCGCTGAATCACGAACGGGCCGCGCGGACTCAATAGACTGCGGTGTAAGTCAATATTGTCGAAAAACATCCCTCTGGGGCTAAAGAGGCTGCGGAAAAAGGCCAGTTTAACGACAGAAATTGCTGATAATTCCCTCGGCGGCTAAAGCCGGCGTTGATAAAGCGGAGGTTATGTACGGGCTAAAGCCCGTACCCTTCATCCAATTGAGTTTTTCCGCAGTCTGTAAAGCCGCACTCATTCCATTAGCTTTGAACGGGGGTTAAAACCCCCGTCTCCCTCCGACTTGAGTTTTTTCGCAGCCTGTAAAGCCCTCATGATTTTATGGGCCTTATCGGCACGACTGAAGTCGTGCCCTTTCAATAATTGGCTTTTGCCACGGATTGTTAAACACAGATTGCGAGACAATACCCTTCACGCTGCAAGAAGTGTCAGGGCATGACTTCAGAGGCTTCGGAAATACTCAAGATTTCGGGCGATATTGGCGAAAACGGCCCTCCGTGGCTAAAGAGGCTGCGGAAAAAGGGCTATTCGGGTGGTGCAATCGCGATTGAGCGTAGCAGGGGCTAAAGCCCAACGTTGATATGATTGGCTTTATCGGCCCGACTGAAGTCGTGCCCTGGTTACAAAGCCATTGGGAATTGCCTCCAGAAGAGTTTTTCCGCAGCCTGTAAAGCCATTTCTGATTTTATTGGCTTTGCACGGGGGTTACAACCCCCGTCTCCCTCCGAACTAAGTTTTTCCGCAACCTGTTCAGTTGTGCCGCAAAAAGCCAATTTTGATTCCGGCTTTAGCCGCGCCGGATAGAAGCCTGAGCCATAAGGCCATCTGGCGAGTTAAAGTAACACCAGTGGGGCTTTACGGCGGAAAACTGCCGGCTGGGCTCCGCACTCAATTGCCGATGCGCTGGAGAATCAACTCACTTCGACTGACTAGTGGCTTCCCTGCCTGCGGGGGCGGCTGCGCGCTGCTGGCAACCGCCGGCTTAAGCTTGATGGGTTCAGGCGCCGGGAACAACGCCTTCGCCGCCGATGAGTCCGAGCCGGAAAATTCCGCCGCACCGCAACCTTCCGAGACGGATGGGGTTCAAGGAGATATGGCGACCCTCGTCCTGGACAATTCGGCCCTGGGTTCGAGTCTGGGTTCGAGTCTGGGCTCAAGTCTGGGTACGAGCCTGGGGGGTGGTCCTGTAGCCAGTCCGGAAGCGCGGGCGGGAGGATGGACCGGGGCAGGCGCGGGCGTGGACCCCAGGAGCGCCCCGGCGAGCGACCCGACAAGCGACGCGGCCATCATGCTGCGCGTGGCGGCGGGCGAGGAATCGGGATTTACGTATCTGGCGGAAAAGTACCACCGGCCGATCTTTCATTTTCTCTTCCGGATGGTGCGCAACCAGGCTATTGCCGAAGAACTGACCCAGGATGTCTTTCTTCGCGTCTATCGCTCCAGAGCAAGTTACCGGGCGGAGGCGAAGTTCACCACCTGGCTTTACCGGATCGCGACCAACCTGGCGGTGAACCACGCGCGCGACACGAGGCACGAGCGGGCGGCGCGCGCGATCTATCTGGACGCGCCGGACGAGGAGACGGGCGCAACGCCGGATGTGGCCAGCGATGGGCCGTCGGTGGAAGAGAGCCTGCTGCGGCAGGAGCGGATGAAGGCGATTCGCGCGCATGTGATGGCGCTGCCGGAGCGGCAAAGGATGGCGGTTTTGATGCACAAGTATCAGGGGATGGATTACCGCGAGATTGGCGAAGTGCTGAAGCTGAGCGAGTCGGCCACCAAGAGCCTGCTCTTCCGCGCCTACCAATCGCTGCGGGAAAAGCTGAAGGATTTTGTTTAAGTTTCAAGTCGATAGAAGCCGGGATCGACCGGCGGATGTGGGGTGGTTGCGATGGAAGAGATGCTGAAAAATAGGAAGTCCGATTGTGCCGGAATGGGCGAGCGGCTGGTTGACCTGCTGCTGGACCCTGCCGCGGCCTCTGCCAAGGTTCTTTCCCATGTGGAGGGCTGCGCGGGCTGCCGCCGTGAGCTGGATGAGCTGCGGGCGGCCATGGCGCTGCTGGATGGATGGAAGGCGCCGGAGCCGAATCCTTATTTTCTGACTCGCCTGGAGGCGCGGCTGCGCGAGGAGCGCCAGGCTGCGCCGACCGGCTGGTTTGCCCGCCTGCGCGCCAGCTTTGTCTATGGCTCGGCGACGCATGTGCGACCGCTGGCGGCCATGGCGCTGTCGGTTGTGTTGTTTGTGGGTGGAGGAATGTACCTGGGATTGTCCAACGAGGATCAATCGCTGGCAGTTCCGCAGCAGACCGCCGTGGTTCACGATCTGCAAACGATGGACAGCAACGCTAAACTGCTTGACCAGTTGGAAGCGCTCTCGGCCAATAACGACAGCAACGGAGACTGATTTTTTGGGGGAGCAAGAATGTTTGCCGGGGCGCTCAAAGCGAAAAGGATGGTCCGCGCGGTCATGGCCGCGGCGGTCCTTCTGTTCTGTGTGCAGGCGGGCTGGGCAGGCGGCCAGCACGGCGGCGCTCCAGCTTCCGCGTCTCACTCAGCCCCCGCGTCTCACTCAGCCCCCGCGCCTCGCGCATCAGCCGCGCCGCGCGGTAACGCTCCGGCCTATCGCGCCGCTCAGCCGAGGAATCTAAACCCGCGCAGTCTGAATCAAGGGCCTGCTGGCAACGGGGTTCCGCGCCCAGGTTCGAACAGCCTTGGGAACAATCCGCGCGCTGACTATGCGCGTCCCAATTATGCAACGCCTGTCCGTCCGAATCCTGCTTATCCCGGTCAGGCTTATCCGGGACCGCCGTATCTGGGCCCCAGCTACGCCCGTCCCGCTTATCCGGGATATACGCCGCCAGCCGAGGGACCGCCGGGCCACCTGGGCGATTGGCTCAATCAGCACCGCAATCTTCCTGTCAACGAGCAGGAGCGGGTCTTGCGCGGCGACCCCAGCTTTCGCCGCCTGCCCTCCGCAGACCAGCAGCGCGTCATTGAGCAATTGCACCAGGTGAACCAGTTGAGCGAGGCGCAGCGCCAGCGCCGCGTGGCCCGCACCGAGATGATCGAGCACCTCTCGCCGCAGGATCGTTTTCAGATCAGCAACTCGGCGCGCCGCTGGGCAGAACTGCCGGTGGAGCGCCAGGCGCTGATGAAGAACGCCTTCCGCGACCTGCGGGAGGTTCCGCTGGATCAGCGGCCGACGGTGCTCAACTCCAGCCGCTACCAGGGCGTCTTTACGCCCGATGAGCGCGGCATCCTCTCAGACATGCTGCGCGTCGAGCCCTACCTGCCGGCGCGATGATGCGGCTCTGACTGAACTGGCTGCTGTAAGACCTTTGAAAAGCGGTGCAACGTGTCGAGCTAGGGCTCCACGAACTGCGGAAAAAGGGCTGGATTTGTGTTGAAATTCCCGAAGAGCATTTCTCTGGGGCTGATCCCAAAGACCGGCACAGGCCGCGGCGCAACGAGATGAAGTTCGACCTGCGCGGTCATCTGTATCGCATCTTCGGGGTGGATCTGACCGAAGTCCCCG
>CAZDYU010000102.1:0-16030 GCA_964509755.1 uncultured Occallatibacter sp.
AGCTAAAAGCTAAAAGCTAAAAGCTAAAAGCTAAAAGCTAAAAGCTAAAAGCTAATAGCTAATAGCTGGCAATTGGAACAGAGCTGTGAAGGGGTGGAGATGGGCATGGAAGCGGCAAATACGGCAGGCAGCCAGAGAGTTGAGCGGCGGCGCGCTCCAGGAGACGGCTATCCGCCCGGCGGCGCGCAGCTTCCGGTGCTGACCGGCGAACAGGAGCGGGTTCTGCTCGAACACCTGCCGATCGTGCGCTTTCTGGCGCGGCGGATTCACGAGCGGCTGCCCCAGCATGTGGACATCGAGGATCTGGTCTCGGCCGGCGTGGTGGGGTTGATGGACGCGTTTTCGAAGTTCGACCCGGCAAAAAAGGTGCAATTTCGCAGCTATGCGCAGTTCCGCATCCGGGGCGCGATTCTGGATAGCCTGCGGACGCTCGACTGGAGCCCGCGCGAACTGCGCCGCAAGGGCCGCGCGGTGGAAGAGGCGATCCGGGTGCTGACGGCCAGGATGGGCCATGCGCCGGGCGAGGGCGAAGTGGCAGCCGAGATGGCCCTGGGCCTGGAGGAGTACCAGCAGTTGCTGGGCGACTTGAAGGGTCTGGAAATCGGCACGCTGCACATGGAGCGCAATGAAGATTCGGGCGAAGAGGAGCTGGCCTATGTGCCGGGCCGTCCCGAGGAAGACCCGTTGTTCCAATGTCTCAGGAGTGAGCTTGAAGAGCGGCTGGCCGAGGCGATTCAGAATCTGCCCGACCGGGAGCGGCTGGTGATGAGCCTCTACTACTACGAAGAGATGACGATGCGCGAGATTGGCCTGGCGCTGGGGGTGGTGGAGTCGCGGGTCTCGCAGGTTCATGCCTCGGCGGTGGCGCATCTGCGCGGCGCGCTGAAGGATCTGGCCTCGCGCGGGGCCTTTGACCGGCCGCGGGTGCGCAAGCCGGTGGAGCGGGCGGGTTAGGCAGGGACTAGGGACCAGGGACTAAAAAGCGGCGTAGCGAACACCGGCTTTTACCGACAACGGACAACTGTTTTCAAGAGGATAGAGCAAGCGATGGAAAAGACGCTCAGACAGGACGAGATCGACCGGCTCTTTCAGGCGGCGCGCAGTTCGACCTCGGAGGCGGCCAAGACCGAGGTGCGGGCGCGCGTGGTGCCTTACAACTTTGCCTCGGCGGGCGAGATTTCAACCGACCAGTTGCGCGCCATCTCGATGCTCAACGACCTGTTTGCGCGCAATCTGACGCACAATCTGGCTGCCTGGCTGAGAACCCGCTTCCAGGTGAATCTGGTTTCGGCCGAGCAGATTCCCTTCAGCGAGTTCCTGCTGCGGATTCCCGAGATCAGCTACGTATCCTCGGTCCGCATGGAGCCTCTGGGCGCGCTGGCCGTGCTGCAACTGGATCTGGCGCTGGCGCCTCCGATTATCGATCTGCTGCTGGGCGGCGAGGGGCGCGACGGGCCGCTGCGCGAGCTGACCGACATTGAGGAATCGATTTTGGCCAGTGTCGTCGAGATCATCTGCCGGGAGCTGACCGCGGCCTGGCAGCCGGTGGGACTGAGCTTCAACTTCGAGCGCCGCCAGATGCAGACGCAGGTGGCGCGCATCATGTCGGTCACCGAGAAGACGCTCTGCCTGAGCTTTGAGATCCGCATGCCGCACAGCTCGGGATTGCTGAATCTGGCCTTTCCGGCCGTGGTGGCGAATACGATTCTGCGCCGTCTGACCTCCGATTGGTCCCGCCGCCGCCGCCATGCCGGCGAGACGCGGGCACGGATGGAGGCCACCGCGCGCCGCATCCACTTTGGAGGCACTTTGCAGTTGCCGACGATTCGCTTGCAGGCCAGCGAGATCGAAAACCTGGTGCCGGGGACGGTGCTGAAGCTGGGGCTGGCCTCGAGCACGCTGCCGGAGTGGCGGGTGGGCGGCGAATTGCTCTCTTCGGCGCAAGCCATTCGCCAGGGAGCGCACCGCGCCGCGCGCATTGAGCAGATGGCGCCGGAGGATCAGCTATGAAGAGCTTTCTTGAGTGCTGGACTGAAGTTGCGACGGCGCTCTTCTCACAGGCGCTGGCCGGTGAGCCGGAGCTGGTCGAGTCGCTGCCCAAACCGATGGCTCCGGGGGCCTTTGGCTTTGCCGCGGTCATCTCGGGCGATGAGGAGGGCCGCTTTGCCGTGCTGCTGGACGCGGCGATTCTGGAGACGCCGCTGGTGGGCGAGGGCATCAACCAGAGGGCCGGCTGGGCGGAGTTATTGCGCGAGGTGATGGACGCGGCCTGCGGCGAGCTGCTGGCCAAGACCGGTAAAAAGTGCCGCGTGGCGAGCTTCGAGGAAATCGACGGAGAGAGCAAGCTCTCTCGCGCCTTTCAATTAAAGTCGGGGGAGCGGGCGTGGACGGTGCTGGTGCGGGACGAGGTGCGGGCGCCGAAGCCGGCCGCGGCTCCTCCGGCAAAGCAGCAGCCCGCCCAGCAAGCGGCCCAGCAGCCCGCCCAGGCGCCGGCCGCGGCATCGGGCGAGAATTCGCCGGGATGGTCGGCGGGCATTGAACTGCTGCTCGATGTGGAATTGGAGGCGGCGCTGCGTTTTGGCTGCAAGGAGATGCAACTGGCCGACATTCTCGACCTGGGGCCGGGCGATGTGGTGCAACTGGATCGCAACGTGGCTGATCCGGTGGATCTGATTGTTGGCGACAAGATTGTGGCGCGCGGCGAGGTGGTGCTGGTCAATGGCAACTTCGGCCTGCGCGTGACCGAGGTGGCGCTGCCCAGGAAGCGGCTGGAGAGCATTCGATGCCTATTCTAGGGCGTGAGCGGAGAATTGAACGAAGAGAGGCCGGGCCAGTTCCGGGGCCAGTTTCAGGGCCAGTTTCAGGGTCCGTCCAGTTGGCGCTGGCCGGAATCTCGCTTGCAGAGTCCGTGGAGAGGCGACCATGGATGCGCGGGCCGCTGGGGAGCGGGCTCTTTGAAAGCTGCGCCAATCCCGGCTGTGCCTCGGGCTGGCTGCATCTTTGGCGCAGCCGCACCATGCCGGTCTTTGAAAGCGGCTGGAACTGCTCGGCGGCCTGCACGGCGGCGCGGGTGGCGGCTGCGGTGCGGCGCGAGCTCGAGGGGCGGGGCGCGATGCAGGAGAACCATCGCCACCGCATTCCTCTGGGTTTGGTCATGCTGGAGCAGGGCTGGATCACCAGTGTGCAACTGCGCGGGGCTTTGGATGCGCAGCGCACGGCGGGAAGCGGGCGGCTGGGCTACTGGCTGGTGCGCCAGCAGGGAGTGAGCGAGCAGTTGGTGACGCGGGCTCTGGGCTTGCAGTGGAGCTGCCCGGTGCTGCCTCTGGACTTTCACGATGCCGAGGCGCTCAGCGTGCTGCTGCCGCGGCTCTTTGTGGACGCCTTTGGCGCGCTGCCGCTGCGCGTGGCGGCGGGCAAGCTGCTGTATCTGGGCTTTGAGGACAGATTGGACCCGGTGGTCTCGCTGGGCGTGGAGCGGATGACGGGGCTCAGGGTCGAGAGCGGCCTGGTGCGCGAGTCGCTCTTTGGCGCGGCACATGCGCGCATGTTGAATGCGAAGTTTCCCTCCGTGGAGCTGATCGAGGCCAGTTCGGAGCCGGCTTTGGTGGAGGCTTTGGGGCGGGCCATCGAGCGGGCGCGGCCGGTGGAGTCGCGGCTGGTGCGGGTGCATGACTGCCTGTGGCTGCGGATGTGGCGGCGGGCGCAGAGCGGTCCGATGCCGGAGCGGAGCTCGATTCAGGATCTGATCTGTTCGATCGGCGCGCAGACCGGGATGACTCCCTGAGAAGGGAGGTTTACGGCGGTTTTTTGACAAGTTTACTTTGCTGCGATTTGTTTCTCATGGGTTGGCGGGAAGAGCCGATAAAGGGTGTAACAGAGGAGCCTGACATGAGTGAAGTTCGAACCCTGATCGTCGACGATTCCTCGGTGATGCGCAAGATTGTGGAACGCGCTCTCCGGCAGGCGGGCTTGGACCCGCTGGTGGTACTGGAGGCCGGCAGCGGCACCGAAGGCCTGGACGTATTGAGACTCCACAAGGTGGATCTTATTCTCTCCGATATCAATATGCCCTCGATGGATGGGCTGGAGTTTCTGCGCCAGATTCGGGCACAGAATCTGGCTGATGGGACACCGGTGGTGATGATTACGACCGAGTCGAGCGAAGAGCATGTGAAGCAGGCGATTCTGGCCGGCGCGCAGGGATACATTCGCAAGCCGTTCACGGCCGAACAGGTGAAGGAACGGGTCTTGCCGTTGTTGAATGCGGCATAGCCGGGAGGCAGCCTGTGCTTTTAAATGGTGTGCGGGACGCTTCGATCGCTACGGCGCGAGGCGGCGGCAGAAAAGGAATGGAGCCTACGATGACGCTATCGTTGCGAGAGTCGGTGCATCTGGTCAGCGATCCGCGAAACCTGGATGCGAGTGTGGAAGAGGTCTTTCATCTGATGCTGGGCGTCAACTGCCGGCGCGACGAGGGGCCGGCCGATATATCCGAGCCCGAGTCTGTGACCGCGGTGGTGGGCTTTGGCGGTCTTTTGAGCGGAGCCTGCGTCTTCCGCAGCGGCGGCTCGGCGGCGATGAAGATTGCCGCGCACATGACGGGCATGGAGTTTGAGGAGATCGACGATACGGTCAAGGACGGTATCGGTGAAATTTGCAACATGCTGGCAGGCGCGTGGAAGGGCAAGGTGCCGAATCTTGCGGCGAACACTGGCTTGTCTGTGCCGGCGGTGATTACCGGGCGGGATTACAATCTGCACGTGCAGGCGCCCGAGTTCAAGCTGCATCATACTTACCGCTTCGACGACGCTTCCTTTGAGGTTACGATCATCTGCGACGGGTTGCAGTAGGGCAGGGGTTAGGGATTAGGGGTTAGGGGTTAGCGATAAGCTGACGGCTGGCATGTCGAGGCTGGCCTCCACCCGGTTCTCCGATCCCTGACTTCTGACGTCTGATCCCTAACCCCTAACCCCTCGATTCTGATCTTTCTCTAATCCCCCCTCCCTCTTTTCGGTCCTTCTTCTGCTTCACTCCGCTACAGTGCGGAAGGAGCGATCGATGGACAGCGGATATTATGCGGCGATGACGGGTCTGGTGGCGCGTACCCAGGCTCTGGACATTGCGGCGACCAATCTCTCCAATGCTTCGACGCCAGGCTACCGCGCCGAGCAGGAGTACTTCCGCTCGGTGCTGATGGGGCCCGACGGCTCCGGCTCGCAGTTGGGGCAGACGGTGAACAACTATGGTCTGCTGGGCGGCGACCGGCTGAATATGGCCCAGGGCGCGATCGAGCAGACGGGCAACCCACTGGACTTGGCAATCGAGGGCGAGGGATTCTTTCAAGTCCAATCGCCGACCGGGCAATTGCGTTACACGCGCGATGGAGGCTTTCATCGCACGCCGGGCGGGCTGCTGGCGGCGGCCTCTGGCGAGCCGGTGCTTTCACCCGCTGGCCAGCAGATTGCGCTGCCTCCGGGCCAGGTGACCGTCGGCTCGGACGGCGTGGTTTCAGTAGCTGGCGGCGTGGTGGCGACGGTCGGGGTCTTTACCTTTCCCAAGGGCACGGAATTGAAGCCGGAGGGCGCCAACCGGTATGTCGCGCCGGAGGGGGTTCAGCCGGCGCTCGCAAAAAACTCAACAGTACATCAGGGCGCAATCGAGGCTGCCAACCAGGGCGTGATTGCCGGGACGATGAACCTCATATTGGTGCAGCGCGAGGCGGAGATGATGCAGCGGGCGCTGACCGTCTTCCACAGCGAGTTCAACAAGATTGCCAGCGAGGATCTGCCACGTGTGTAGTTTTCAGTTTTCAGTTGTCAGTTCTCAGTTGTCAGTCAACAGTGGTCAGCAGATCGGATTTCAGTTATTGGAGATGGTGAGTTGGAGACTGTGTTTCAGTAGTTCGGGCCTTTGAGAAACTGAAAACTGACAACTGAAAACTGATAACTGATAACTTGCGACCGAAGGGAGCATCATGATTCGAGCTTTGTATACCGCGGCGAGCGGGATGAGTGCGCAGCAGTTGAACCTGGACACGATCGCCAACAATCTGGCCAACTCCTCGACGACCGGCTTCCGGCAGTTAAGGCTGGAGTTCCAGGATATGGTCTACCAAAACTTGGTCACGCCGGGAGCGGCGCAGTCGCAGTCGACGGTCTCGGCTGGCTTGCAGATCGGCCTGGGAACAAAATCGGCGGCGACCGAGGTGATCCAGACGCAGGGCTCGCTGAATCAGACCTCGAATCCTCTGGATGTCGCGATCGAGGGCAGCGGATTTTTTCAGGTCCAGCGGCCCGACGGATCGATAGCCTACACGCGCGCCGGGCAGTTTCAACTCAACAATCAAGGCACGATTGTAACCACCGACGGCGACCCGATCATTCCCACGATCACGATTCCGGCCAATGCGACGGCGGTGACGATCACCCAATACGGCGTGGTCAATGCGACACTCCCCGGCCAGCAGAATCCTTCGCAGTTGGGTCAACTGCAACTGGCGACCTTCCCCAATCCGGGGGGCCTGGAGAGCATGGGATCGAATCTGCTGCAGGCCACGTTGAACTCCGGCGACCCGGTGCTGGGCAACCCTGGCGGGACCGAGGGGCTGGGCACGCTGCAACAGGGGTATTTGGAAAATTCAAATGTGGATGTGGTGACGATGTTTGTGCAGATGGTGCTGGCGCAGCGGGCCTACGAATCGAATTCCAAGGTCATCAAGGCGGCCGACGATATGTACTCGCAGGTCAACAATATGACGCACTAAACAGTTTTCAGTTTTCAGTTATCAGTTATGAGTTTTCAGTTATCAGTTATGAGTTTTCAGTTATCAGTTATGAGTTTTCAGTTGTCAGTTTTCAGTTGTCAGAGGTCCGGGGGCGGGGATGAAGAAAAGGCTGAGGATGGCATGGGGCGCGGTTGTGCTGGTAGGGGCGATGGCGTCTGTTGTTTGCGCTCAGTCGCCGGCCGCGACGGCTTCGCGCGCTCAGGTTCTAACTTCGTCGGGAAGTGCGGGGGCGGCGGGCAGTCAAGCCAATCCGTCCGGGGATGTGCTGCGCGAGATTGTCGATCCCAATAATGGGTACCGTTGGCTGCTGGTCCGGCAGAATACGCTTCCGGGCGGGCCGGGGCGGTTGGTGCTGATGGCGGGCCATCGAGAAAGTGGCGTCCAGTTACAACAGGCGCAATCGATTGGGACGCAGTTGAGGGCGCAGTCGAGTTCGCAGCCGGATTTGCAATCAAGTTTGAGTGCGCCCGCGCTGCCCGTGATTCGCTCCGGGGACCGGCTGACGGTTGAGGAGCATACGGCGCATGTGGATGCGGTGCTTGAGGCGCGCGCGCTGGGAGCGGCGGCGGCGGGCGCGGTGCTGGAGGCGCGGTTGACTATTGGCGGCAGCGTGGTGCGGGTGGTGGCTCTGGGGCCAGGCAGGGCGTCGATGCAGCCGGAGACGGGAGTACGGCCATGAGGGCGAGGCTAGGTCTGAGACTGAGGGCGAGACTGGGTGCGAGGGTTTGGATTGTTGCCCTCTGCGGGGCGATGGTGCTGGTGGAAGTATCAGCAGCCCGTGCCGGGGACAAGAAGCACATTCCGCTGTTGGGCTCGAAGCCGACGCCGCCCGAGGCGGCTTTGAAGACCTATATCGAGCGGGTGCGCGCGCAGCAGGCGGCCGAGGTTCTGACGATGGGCTCGATCTGGAGTCCGGAGGGCAGGCTGGTGCGGCTGGGCACAGACGCCAAGGCCGTGCGGCTGCACGATGTGCTTTCGATTGTGGTGACCGAGAGTCTGGCCGCCTCGACCGATGGGCAGGTAAAGAACTCAAGGGCCTCGACGGCCAATTCAGGAGTCTCCTCGCTGATGGGTCTGCTGAAGAGCACCAACGCCTTGCAGAATCTGGTGGGCATGACGGCCAGTTCCGGGCTTTCAGCGCAGGGGCAGAGCACGACCAATTCGAGTTTGGTTACAACTTTCGGCGGCGAGGTTGTCGATGTGCTGCCGAATGGGATGCTGGTGGTGCAGGCGACGCGCCAGTTGACCTTCTCGCAGCAGACGCAACTGATCAAGCTGCGGGGCCTGGTGCGGCCGGAGGATGTAAGCGCGCAGAATCAAGTGCTTTCGACGGCGATGACCGACCTGGAACTGGAAGTGACGGGCAAGGGAATTGTGAACGACTCGACGTACCGGCAGAATCCTCTGGTGCGCCTTTTGGAGAAGCTGCTGGTGTTTTAAGGACAGCTTTTAGCTGTTAGCTATCAGCTTTTAGCCGTTTATCGAGGACACGAGCAGCGTTGACAGGTCATGAGCTTGGAGATTGCGGCAAGCAGCTAACAGCTTACAGCTAACAGCTTACAGCTAACAGCTAACAGCTAACAGCTAACAGCTAAAAGCTAAAAGCTAACAGCTAACAGCTTACAGTTAAACGCTGAGAATCAGCGAGTGGAGCGGGGATGCGGATTGCGAAGTTGAGGCCGGCGAAGGAGACCTGGTTTACGAGTTTCAGAGGCGCGAGCTACTGGGGCTGGTTTGCACTGGGCCTCGCGCTTGTGGCGGCGCTGATAATCACTTCGCTGGTGGCGCGCGCGGAGGAGCCTGGCCAGTTGGCGAGGGGCCAGTTGGCGAGGATCAAGGATGTGGCGACCATCGAAGGCATTCGCGACAACCAGTTGGTGGGCTATGGCCTGGTGGTGGGATTGCGCGGGACCGGCGACAGTTCGCAGACTGTCTTTCCGGCGCAGACGCTGGTCTCGACTTTGGAGCGGATGGGGATCACGGTGCCGCAGACCGGATCGAACAGCGCCAGCAACATGCAGGTCAAAAACATGGCCGCGGTCTTTGTAGTGGCGACGCTGCCTCCCTTCTGCCGCCCCGGCTACAAGATGGATATTACCGTCTCTTCGGCGGGCGACGCGCGCTCGTTGGAAGGCGGGATTCTGCTGATGACGCCGCTCTACGGGCCGGATGGGCAGATCTACGCGCAGGCGCAGGGGGCGCTGGTGCTGGGCGGCTACATGGCCTCGGCCGGCGGCAATACCAAGCTATCGAATCATCCGACGACGGGGCGGATACCGGGGGGTGCGCTGGTGGAGCGGGCGGTGCCTTTCGATCTGAAGCAGATGCACATGGTGAATGTGATCTTGAACGATGCCGACTTCCATACCGCCGAGCAGATGGCGGCGGCGATCAACAGGATGCTTGGCGCGACGCGCGCCCACGCGGCCGATAGCCGCCGGGTGGAGATTGCGGCGCTGCCGGACGAGGATGTGGCGGTGCTGCTGGACAAGGTGGAGGCCGTCGAGGTCGATGTCTATCCGCGGGCGCGGGTGGTGGTGAACGAGCGCACCGGCACGGTGGTGATTGGCGGTACGGTGCGCCTTCAGCCGGTTTCGATTCTGCATGGCGGGTTGAGCGTGAATGTGATCGCGGTGACGGAGGTCTCGCAGCCCGACGCGTTCTCGACTGGCGGGACGACGCAGGTGGTGCAGCAGACCTCGGTGCAGGCGCAGGACAAGCCGGTGAACCGGATCGATTTGAAAGAGGGTGCGACGGTGGAGGATCTGGTGCAGGAGTTGCAGCGCACCGGCGCCGGAGCGCGGGATGTGATTTCGATCTTGCAGGCGATGAAGGAGGCTGGCGCTCTGGAGGCCGACCTTGAAGTTCTCTAATCTTTCCATCTTAGAAGGGGGTACTGAAATGCTTACATTAGGGGCAGCGGCAACGGCGTCGGTGGCTGGAGCTGGTACATCTCAGGTCCTTCCGCAACCCAGGCTGGTACATGCCGCGCACGAATTTGAGGCGCAGATGATGAAGGAGCTATTAAAGCCGATGACCTCGGGCGCAAACGGGCTGGATGGAGAAGATAGCGACTCGGCAAGCGGATCGGCGGGGGCGCTGGGGGAATTTGCATCGGAGTCGCTGGCGCGGGCGTTGAGCGATCAGGGAGGCTTTGGGATTGCCAAGAGCATTGTGCATCAACTTTCCCGGCCAGGTAACAAGCCGGTAACTACGTAAGTAACAGAGAATTTACCCGGTAATACCGTTCTGAGCTTCCTCAAATGACTAGAGTGATTAGTAGAGGAGCCGATGAACCGGGCAGGGAAGACAAAGACTCGCGGGATCGCGATTTGAGATTGCGATTTTGAGTTTGCGATTTTGAGTTTGAGACAAGGAGTAGTCGAATATGGACATTCGCAGCAGTTTGGAAGGGTTGAAGTCTTTGTTGGGAACGCCGGCCGCGGCGCCTTCGAGCGCGCAGTCTCAGTCGAAGAGTACATCGGCCTCGAGCGCAAGCGGCCTGGGCAGCGATCAGGCGACGTTCAGCAGCGCCGGCAACGAGGTCTCGCAGACGGCGGGCGACTCGGCAGTGCGCATGGACAAGGTGGCGAACATACAGGCGGCGCTGGCCTCGGGCACCTACAACGTCCCGGCGGCGATGATCGCCTCGAAGCTGGTGGATTCAATGCTGGGCGCTCAGGCGTAATTCACGAATTCATTGCAGGCGGGGCAAATCCCGGCGAGAGCCGGGAGAGCGGCTTTGCGCGATAAAAGGCCGCAAAAGGGAGAGTACATTGCAGTCTCTTGGTGAGCGCGGCGGGCGTCCGGAGTTGAAGGAGTTGGTGGGAGAGGCCTCGCGTGCGCTGGCGCATCTCGATGCGGACCGGCTGGAGGAGCTGGCGATCTCTTGCCTGGCGTTGAGCCGCGATCTGGCGCATGGCGATCTGCGCGTGCGCGCGGCGCTGGCTCTGGAGGCCAAAGAGGCCAGGGGGGAGATGGCGGTCCTTGCCAAGGTATTGGAGGCGACAAGCGCCAATCTGAATGTAATGATTCGGCTGCGCGAGCTCGGCGCCGGGCAGTTGGAGTACGGCGCGCGGCCGTGGCGGCGAACGGAGAGCGGGCATGGGGACAATTAGCTCCGCATTCGGCATCATGTCTCAGGCTCTGGACGCCGACCAGCAGGCTCTGAACGTAGTGGCCAACAATGTGGCCAACGCAAACACGCCCGGCTATACCGAGGAGAAGCCGAACTGGCAGGAAAATTCGCCGCTTGAGATCGGCAGTCTTCAGATTGGGCAGGGAGTAACGGAGACGGGCGCGACCTCGGTGCGGGACCGCGTGCTGGAGTCAAGGCTGGATCAGCAGCAGCAGATGGCAGCCTCGTCCGGTTCCCGGTTGACATCTCTCGACACGCTGCAAGCGCTGTTTACGCCGGATTCCGGTTCATCGAGCTCGAAGGCCGGCGATATTGGCAGCGACATTACGAGTTTTTTCGATTCCTTTTCGTCGCTTGAAGCCAATCCTACCGACAACGCGCTGCGTCAGAGCGTGCTTTCGACGGCGGGGACGCTTTCGTCCGATATTTCCGGCGCCGCGGCGAGCCTGAATTCGCAGCGGCTGGCATTGGACCAGGAGGCTTCTGGGGTGACCAGCCAGGTGAATGCGCTGACCGGGGCGATTGCGCAACTCAATCAGCAGATACAAACCATCTCGCCCAACGCCGATGCCGGGACGCTGGAGGACAATCGCCAGCAGGATTTGAGCCAGCTTTCGCAGTTGATCGGAATCAACCAGATTACGACCGAAAACAATGGGCTGGCTATCACCACCACCTCGGGCGCGCTGCTGGTATCGGGGAATTCGAGCTACCAGATGACCACCGGAACGGTAAACGGGGTCACGGATTTTTTTGTGGGCACAACCGACATTACCAAGTCGCTGGCCTCGGGCGGCGGCTCGCTGGGCGGCTATCTGACGGCGCGCGACGGCGACATTCCCACGGCTCTCACGGCGCTCGATCAACTGGCTTACAACATTTCAACCTCGGTGAATACGCAGAACAACGCGGGGATGAACCTGAATGGCGTGACCGGCACAACACTGGCTCCGCTTTACATCTTCAATCAGCCGACGGTGGTGGCGGGCAGCGCGGCCAACATGAGCGTGACGATGACCGATCCCAACCAGATTGCCGCGGCCGGAGCTGGGGATGGGACTGGTGATAACTCGAATGCGGTTGCGATGTACAACCTGTCGAAGCAAACGATTGTGAGCGGGCAGACGCCGACCGACTACTACTCGAATTTTGTGACCACGCTGGGGGCGACAGTCTCCAGCGTGCAGACGGAAAATACGGCGCAGACCGCTTCGGTAACGCAGTTGCAGACGCAGAACAATTCGCTTTCAGGGGTGAATCTGAATGACGAGGCTTCTTCGATGACTACTTTTGAGCGGAGTTATCAGGCAGCCTCGCAGGTTTTTGCAATGTTGAATACGATCATGGGTTCGGCGTTGAATTTGGGGGAACAGACAACGGTCTCCTAAGGCGGCCAAGGCCGCCTCAAGCAAAGGCGCGCGCCGCCAAGAGGCGATTGAGGCGCGTGGAGGAATCGAATGCGAGTGGATCCATTTTATGTGACGAATCTGGTGGGCTCGCTCGATCAGGCCCAGTTGAATGCGCAGCAGTTGACGGCGGAGCTGTCGAGCGGCGTGAGCATCAATTCGCTGAGCCAGAATCCGGTGGGCTCGGGGGAGAATGTGCTGCTGCTGAGCCAGATTCAGGAGGATGATTCGTTTACGCAGAGTTCCAGCTTGGTGACGGGACAGTTGCAGGTGGCGGATTCGGCTCTGGGCAGCGTGGTGACCGAACTGAATACGGCGGTTTCACTGGCCACGAGCGCCAACAACGGGACGATGAATGGAAGCAATGTGCGCTCGGTGGGGAGCCAGATCTCGGGGATTCTCGACGAGGTGACCTCGCTGGCCAACACCAGTTATCAGGGCCAGTACATCTTTGCCGGCGGGCAGACTTTGACCTCTCCGTTCAACACCTCGACGGCTACAACGCCGGCCGTTACCTCCTATACCGGAGATCAGGGCGTGAATTATCTTGAATCGCCGAGCGGGCAGAAGATCCAGTTGAATGTGCCGGGAAGCCAGATTTTTCTGGGCAGCGGATCGAACAGCGTCTTTGGGGCGCTGAACAACCTGATTGCCGACTATAGCAGCGGTACGGTAGACACGGCGCAGGCCACCAGCGACACGGCGGCGCTGAATACGGCGTTGAATTGGGTCTCTCAGCAGCGCGTGACGATCGATAACTCGATGACCCAGCTTTCAGCCGCTTCTGGAGCTGTGACCAGTGTGAAGCTGCAACTGACGACGGCGCAGACCGACCTGATGCAGGCGGATATTCCTACCGTTTCGACGCAGCTTTCGCTGGCTGAAACGCAACAGACGGCGCTGGAAGATGTAATCGCGCAATTGAATTCGACCTCGAACACCCTCTTCAGCAAGCTGCCCGGCTAAGCACCACCTGCGGTGGGGCGGCCACCTGCGGTGGGGCAGACGGCGCTTGCGCGCCATGAGGTTCTCTGGGTCTCCAAGACCACCTGCGGTGGGGCAGCCACCTGCGGTGGGGCAGCCACCTGCGGTGGGGCAGACGCTCGCTTCTCGCTCGCAGCGGGTCCAACTGGCTATACTCGAAGCAATGGCACTTGCAATCTTCGCTCCGCTTCGTTTTTTATGGAATGCAACGCGCGGCCACCGGCTGGCTCCGTGGCGGAGCGAGTATCTGCGCTGGCGCGTGGAGACCTACTCCGGCAAAAAGGCCGAGACGCTGACGACGATGGACATTGTTGGTTTTGTCTGGAATTCGCGTTGGGAGTTGTTGAGCTTTCTGGGCTGGATTGGCCGGATGGACCGGGAAGTGCGGAAGGGACAGTGATCAGTCATCAGTGAACAGTGACCAGTTTCGTCTCTGTTGTCCGAGCAATTTCGGGTTTGTGAATCCTATTCTTGACATGACTGAAAAGTCGCGGATCATTTCGTCTGACCACTGACCACTGACCACTGACCACTGTAAACTGTCCACTGTATGAGATTCGTCTTATTACTCTTGAATAACTTTGCAATTGGGACAGCGCTGCTGGTTGGCGCTCTTGCCGGCGCGCAGCAATTGCCGCCAATTGAGCCGCCGCAGCCGCTGCCCAGCGTACATAGTCAAGAGCCCATCGCCACACTGCGCATTACGGCCAATGAAGTACTGGTTCCGACGCTGGTGGAGAAGCCAGACGGCGACGTTATCTACGGACTCAAGCCGCGGGACTTCATTCTGGAAGACAACGGCGTGCCGCAGAAGATTCGCGTGCAGGAGGAGATGGATACAGCGCCGGTGGCGTTGGTAGTGGCCGTGGAGCAGGGCGGGATGAGCGTGCTGGAGTTTGACAAGTGGGCGAAGCTGGGCCCGCTGCTGGATCTGTTTCTGGGCGATGGCAAGGGGCAGGCGGCGCTGGTGGGCTTCGACTCCAGGCC
Organism: uncultured Occallatibacter sp.; assembly: GCA_964509755.1. Taxonomy (GTDB): domain Bacteria; phylum Acidobacteriota; class Terriglobia; order Terriglobales; family Acidobacteriaceae; genus Telmatobacter. The sequence goes on from CAZDYU010000102.1 coordinate 14,300, forward strand.
GCATCTGATTCGCGACTTTACGCAGACCAGCGAGGAGATCAACCAGGCTCTCAAGCAGCTCGACTCGGGCGATGGCGGCGCGGCGATTCTGGATACGGTGAGCTATGCGGTGGATCTGCTGGCGTCGCAGCCGAAGGAGTACCGGCGGGTGCTGCTGCTGGTCTCTGAAGAACGCGATCACGGCAGCAAACACATCAAGCCGGCGCAGTTGATTGAGAAGATCGGCGGCTCGGATGTGCTGGTGCTGAGCGTCTCCTTCTCGCCGGCAAAGGCCGAGCTGCTGCACGACATCAAGGACAATGGCGACGATCGGGCGATGAATATTTTCTCGACGCTGGCGATGATTGTGCCGGCCTTCAAGAAAAATGTGACGCGGGAGCTGGCGCACATGAGCGGCGGCGAGTATCACGCATTTACCGGCGACAAGGGCTTTGAGTCGCGGGTGGTGGAGAGCGCGCAGCACGCGCGGAACCGGTATCTGATTACATTCAGCCCCTCGAATCCAGCGCCGGGGCTGCATACGATCCGGGTGCGAACGGTCGAGGATTATGGGGCTCGGATTGTGGCGCGGGCGAATTACTGGATGACGGGAGAACGGTAGCTGGGACTGCGATCGGAATTGCGCTCCAAAACAGGAATACGCATCATAACTTTCGTGCATCGAGACAGAATGCCGCGGAAAATGTGGCACAATGTCCATATGACTGAAACTGCCACAGTGACATTGGAACCGTCCCCGGCATTCGCGTTCAGCTGGCTGGATATCGCGCATGGTGTGCCGCTCAGGGCGCTGGAAGATTTTTCGATCTACTCCGGGTTGACGCTCAAAGACCTGCTCGAAGTAATCATTCCCGCCCGCACCCTCAAGCATCGCCGCCAACGGAAGGAGCCTCTAAGCCTCGACGAGTCCGACCGTCTGGCTCGGGTTGCTCGGCTCTACGAGTTGGCTATCAAGGTATTTGGCGACGCTGACAAGGCGCGTAGATGGCTGTCCAAGCCCAAGCAACGCTTCCGGGATAACACTCCAGTTGCGATGATGCGGACCGAACTTGGCGGGCGTCAGGTGGAAGAGATGCTTTACCAGATCGATGAGGGGATGTTTGCCTGACCGAGACTCATTCCATCACGCTCTGGCGGATCAGCAACCACATCACGCTGGATGGAAACGGCGGCAAGAAGACCGGTGCCCGTTGGCATTCGATGGGGAACCGAATTGTGTATCTTGCTGACCATCCCATGTCGGCTATCGTCGAGACTGTGGTTCATCTTGACATTGACAGCGAAGACACGCCGGCTGTCTACACGCTCCTCAAAATCTCTATTCCAGACGGAATCGCCGTTGAAACGCTTGAACCTCCTGCCGCGGACAACTGGAAACAGGAGATTGGCCTGACTCAGCGCATTGGAGACGCCTGGCTCAAGTCGCTTAAGACTCCTCTCGCTCGCGTTCCTTCAGTGATTGCGCCGCAGACGTGGAATTACCTGCTGAACCCGCAACATCCCGAGGCGAAACAGGTGCAGGTTGCCGAGATGATTCGCGAGCAGTTCGACAATCGGCTCTTCCGGTTTGGGGCGCGGTGAGGTGGGCTGGATTGCATTTGGTCCGCAGGTTGAGACGATTGGGACTACCGCATGACGCGCGCCGGTTATTCATGGTAATCTCACAGTAGACACTCAAGAGTGGACTGAGAAGACAAGAGGAGTAACACACGCCGTGCTGGCGACCGCAAA
>CAZDYU010000103.1:0-15761 GCA_964509755.1 uncultured Occallatibacter sp.
GGGCCCGACTTCTAGCCTGCCCTGAGCGGAGTCGAAGGGGGCCGCAAAGGGCTGATAGGAAAGCTGGGCTTTACAGGCTGCAAAAAAACTCAATTGGATGAAGGGTACGGGCTTTACAGGCTACAAAAAAACTCTTCTGGAGGCAATTCCCAATGGCTTTGTAACCAGGGCACGACTTTAGTCGGGCCGATAAAGCCAATCATATCAACGTTGGGCTTTAGCCCCTGCTACGCTCAATCGCGATTGCAACCCCCGAATAGCCCTTTTTCCGCAGCCTGTATAGCTAGCGTTGATAAGGCAGGGGTTGTGTACGGGCTAAAGCCGGTACCCTTCACCGCGGGTAAGCGGAATCAGCGGCGCAGGATTCTCTCTATGGCGGCTAAAAGTCCCGGGATGTCGTAAGGATCGGCCTCGGCCGCTGGTTGCCAACCTAGCTCGCGCAACGTCTGGCTGGTGATGGGGCCGATGGAGATGGCCGGAACTGCGCTGAGCGGCCAAGCTATACCGGCCTTTTGCGCTGCTTCGGCAAGATGCGTGACGCTGGAACTACTGGTGAAGGTCGCCGCATCGAGGCCGCCCAGGACGGCTTGGCGCAACTGCTCTGGCGCGGCATCAGGCAGTGCATTGCGATACGCCTCGACCACATCAACCACAGCACCAGCCGCGCGCAATGCGTCGGGAATGGCGTCGCGTGCGACAGCGGCGCGGGCAAGTAGAACCCTTTGTCCCGAGGCCTTTGCCAACAATCCATCCAGCAGACTTTCGGCGACGTAAGAATCCGGAGTGAAGTCAACCTCCCATCCTGCTATTCGCGCCGCTTCAGCCGTCGCACTGCCCACCGCCGCCACCTTCAAACCAGCCGGCCGCACCCCGGCAACCCCCAACGCCGCGCGTTCAGTGAGCGCTCGCAGCGTATTGGTGCTGGTCAGAATCAGCCAGTCGTACCGATCCAAATGGAGCAAAGCATGGTCGAGCGACACATAAGATTCCGGTGCAACAATCTCCAGCACTGGAACCTCGACCGGCTCGGCACCCAGGGCGCGCAGGCCTTGGCTCAGCTTGCCAGCCTGGTGCAAGGCACGGGTCACCAGCACTCTACGGCCGGCCAGCGGCAGCGCACTCACCGTGAACCCTCGCAGGCTGCCAGCAGCGGTCCCGCACCAGCGTCGATCAGCTTTTGCGCGACCTGCTGGCCCAGCGCGTTGGGATCTGCTTCCGCCTGGGCCGCTTGATGGTAAATCCGGACGGCTTTACCGGTCACCGGATCGGCAACGACAGCGAAGATTTCCCACCCATTCCGCAGAGAACGCGGAATGGGTGGGGCACCTGGATCTACTTCAGGCCTGCAATGAATCCCGATCGGAACCTGGCAACCTCCGCCCAACGAGGCCAGCGCGGCCCGCTCGACAGTGACGGCAAATCGCGTGGCCGCATCGATCAGAAAAGCGACCGCCGCAATGGTCGCCGCATCGTTTTTACGCGTTTCAATGCCCAGCGACCCCTGCCCCGCAGCCGGGCAAAAGAGATTTGGCTCCAGCCGTTCGCGCACCCACTCGGTTTTTTCCAGCCGGTCCAGTCCAGCAGCGGCCAGCAGAATCGCATCCACCTGCCCCTCGGCCAGCTTGCGCAGCCGCGTGTCCACATTGCCGCGAAACTCGACCGCCTCAATGTCTGGCCGCGCCGCCTTCAACTGCGCGCGCCGCCGCTGGCTGCTGGTGCCCACGCGCGCGCCATGCGGCAACTCGGCAAGGCTCGCAAAATTTACAGAGACCAAGACATCGCGCGGGTCCACGCGCTCAGGCGTCGCCGCCAGCGCAAATGGCTCCGGCAACTCCGTCGGAAGATCTTTGAGCGAATGCACGGCCAGATCGACGCGGCCCTCGGCCAACGCTTCTTCGATTTCTTTGGTGAACATTCCCTTGTCGCCGGTGATGGCCCCCACCTGGGCAAAGGTGACCTCTTGCAACCGGTCGCCGGTCGTCTTGATGATCTGGATCTCGACCTCGTGGCCCTGGCCGCGCAGCAGGTTGGCAATATGGTTGGCCTGCCACAAGGCGAGTTGCGATCCGCGGCTTCCAATGCTCAGTTTCATGGTTTCTGGACCCCGTGGCTGGTGATATCAGCGTTGACTTCGCTATGTTCTTCTTCCAGGTTCTGCTCACCTGCCGCGGGCAGCGACCAGGCCTCGCAGAGCGCAACCAAACGCGTCTCGTCGTTTTCGCGGGCGGCTTGCTTGAGCGCCTGCATCGGCGGATGAAGAAACTTGTTCACCAGCCCGCGGGTCAACGCCTCGACGGCCGCAATCTGCTCGGCGCTGAGCGAACCGAGCCGAGCCTGCGCGCGCTTCAACTCCGCCTGGCGAATCTCCTCGGCCTGGTGTTGCAGCGCCACAATTGCCGGAGCCACGTTCACAGTCCGCTGCCGCTGATGGAAGCGCTCGACCTCGCCGGCAATCAGCGCCTCGGCTGCAACGGCCTCGCGGCTGCGCTCAGACCGGTGCGCCGCGGCCACCTGCTGAAGGTCGTCGATGTCGTAAACAAAAATCCCCTCCAGCTTGCCCATCTCCGGGTCCACGTCGCGTGGCACGGCAATATCGATGAAGAACATCGGCCGGTTGCGGCGGCGCTGCAGAAAACTCTGGCCGTGCTCGCGCCGGAAGATGGGATGCGGAGCCCCGGTCGAGCTGATCACAATATCGGCCTGACTGGCCGCCTCGTAAAGCTCCTCAAACGGAATCACCTGGCCCGCAAAGACCTCCGCCATGCGCCGCGCGCGCTCCTGCGTCCGGTTCGTCACCAGAATCGCGCCCGCCCCCTGCTGCACCAGATGCCGCGCCGCCAGTTCGCTCATCTTGCCCGCGCCCACCAGAAAAACCGTGCGCCCTTGCAGCGAACCAAAAATCTTGCGCGCAAGTTCCACGGCCACCGAGGCGATGGAAACAGAATTCGAGCCGATCTCCGTCTCTGAGCGGACCTTTTTGGCGGCGGCAAAGGCGCTCTGCAACAGATGTTCGAGCTGTCCGCCCACGGTGCCCGAGGCGCGCGCCACAGCGAAGGCCTCTTTCACCTGGCCCAGAATCTGCGGTTCGCCCACCACCATCGAGTCCAAGCTGGCCGAGACGCGGAAGAGATGCCGCACCGCCTCCTGATCGTAGTGCTGGTAAAGATGCGGCGCGAGCATGGCCGGCTCCAGGCCAAAATGCCGATGCAAAAAGGCCGCCAGATCGATCGAAGCCGATTCAACCGAGGCCAGAATCTCCACGCGGTTGCAGGTGGAAACGATCATGCACTCGGTGACGCCGGGCACGGCGGCCAGCGCCCGCGTCGTCTCCGGCAGATCCTCGCGAGAGATGGCAATCCGCTCGCGCACCTCAATGGGCGCGGTCTTGTGGTTGACGCCGATGATGGTAAGGCTCATCGCGGACCGTACCTGTGCACATGGCTGAAGGCGTTGGCCAGCAGTACGGCCAGCATCACCAGGAAGACAGCGCCGGAGAGATACGCGGCTTTGCGCCCGCGCAGCCCGGCCGTGCGCCGCACAAAAAGCAGCGTGACGTAGATGGCCCACAAAATGAAGGAGGCAATCACCTTGGGGTCGAGAAAATAGGCCGCGCCCAGCGCCGTCTCCTGCACCAGAACCGAGCCGATCACCAGCCCGACCGTCATGCAGGGAAAGCCAAACTCCAGCGTGGAATGAGCGATGCGCTCCAGCGAATCGAGCGACGGAAGCCAGTCCAGCGGCAGCCACCAGGAGTCTTCGCCGGGCTTGTGCTTGCTCTTCAGCCGCCGCTCCTGAAGCAGATAAAGCACGGAGGCCAACAGGCTGAATCCCAGAGCCACATAGGCCAGCAGCAGCGCCGCAATGTGCGCAAAGAGCCAGCTCAAGCGCACGCCTTCTGAGGGAAATGTGAATCGGTCCGGACCCAGCGATGGCCCCAGAACGATGAAAAACGTCACCGGAAGAACGAAGATTCCCAGCGAGATGGCGTCATAGAGCCACCAAACCAGAAAGAAGAGGCCCGCAATGGCAAAGCCCAGCAGCGACTCCACCTCGCGCACACCCACTGGCATCCAGCGATGCGCCTGCACCAGCATCTCCACAACGGAGACAAAATGGAAGAAAAAGGCCAGGCCTGCCAGATGGACGCAGCTCTTGCGCCAGCGCACCATGCCATCCAGAACGGCCGGAAAGACCGCGACAGCCGCCGCCGCATACAGAACCGCCGCAACTCGAAGCCAAAGCAGATACATATCGATCTTCACCTTACCGGCGCCAAGAAACAGTATACTGTGACGCAAATCACCCGGCGGTTCAGGAGGATGCAGGAGATAGGTTTAGCCAATACTTTCTAAAATAGCGTTATGATATGACTATAGTCTGTGACTATGGGAGGATTCGCCATGCAATCCACAATTGCTGCCGGGGAGTTCAAATCCAAGTGCCTCAAACTGCTGGATCAGGTGGCCGAGGAACGCCAGACGCTGGTGATCACCAAGCATGGCCGCGCAGTGGCGCAGTTGGTGCCGATGCCGCCCGCCGTCGAAATTATCGGGGCCATGCGCGGCAGCGTTCTTTGGGAGGGAGACATCATCTCTCCGCTTGAAAATGAGTGGGAGGCGGCGCAGTGACGGCCTCTGCCGTTCTGGTTTTGGAGGAGCAACCGCTGCTACTGGACACTCATGTTCTTGTCTGGTCGATTGACGAGGGCCGGAAGTTGGGAGCGGGCGCCAAAGAGGCGATTCGATTTGCCGGTCGAGAGGACCGGGCTCTGGTCTCGGCCATCACTCCATGGGAGATTGCCTTGCTGGTGAGCAAAGGGCGGCTGACTCTGGATCAAGATGTCCTGAATTGGGTGCACACCGCGCTAGGCTTGCCGGGGGTGCGTTTGGTTCCGTTGAGCGTGGAGATTGCCGTGGCCAGCACCCGCTTGCCCTGGCAGATTCATGCCGATCCGGCAGACCGCATCCTGGTTGCTACGGCGCGCAATCTGGGCGCAACGCTGGTTACGGCCGACATCGCGTTGCTGGAGATGGCTGCAAGCGGACACTTCAAGGCATTCGACGCCAGGACTTAGGGCATTTTCACAGTTCCTATTGGGTTGGTTTTGTGGTTTCCCACCCATTTCACAAAGAACGTGAAATAGGTGGGGAGCCGCAGAATCATCTTCACAAGAACTGTGAAAATGCTCTGGCCGCCCACCGGCGTTGCCTGCCACTGTCCGCTCAATTCTAAAAACGGCAGTCGATCTGAGCGAACGGAGCCCCAAACGCTCTTCAGTTTTTCCGGGGTCCCCACGAACAGGTCATCGTTCGTGGGGTGGAGTTTGGGGGTGGTGAGTCGAAGAATCTGCGTTTTTGTGGACTGATTTCTGTGAGCAACTTCTGACTCACCACACTGGTACCATAGTTATAGTTGGAGAATTGCGGAGGGAGCAGGGGCCTTTAGGCCCTAAAAATGCACTTTTTTCGGGTTTGATTGCAGACAATTATCGCCGGTTGGCGGAACCTATCAATAGAGAAAGAAGATTCCGCCATGACCGAAAATCGGCTGCAAAAATTCAATGCTTCCGGGCGCCAACCCAACACCCCAAAAATCCCGCCTTCAGCCACAGCGCAGCCCGCTCCAGCGGTTCAGAACAACCTTCCCCCGCGCCATTTCAGCCCCATATTCTTCATTTGTTCTCCTGTTTTTCAAGCGACCCCACCCCCCCCTACCCTTCTTAACCCCTTCCGGTTTTCGTAACAACCACTAAACAAACAAGATAGCATCGTCATGGAGTTGCTAATTTGAACTTAAAATCGCCGATTTTGCCCAATTTTTGGCAAAAAACGGCGTCTTTTTGCCAAAATAGCCGACTTTTCACCGATTTTTTGCGGATGCCTTCTGACGCTATCGCATCACATACTTCGGATCCGATTGCCGTTCCGCTAACTCCGCCAGGTTTTGTCTTTGCAGGTGCAGAGCTGCTCCAGGCTGCAGCCGTCGCATTTGGGTTTGCGTGCATCGCAGACTTGGCGGCCGTGTTGAATGATCTGATGCGAAAAATCGATCCAGCGGTTCTGCGGCAGAATGCGCATCAACTCTTGCTCGACCTTCTCCGGCGTCTCGCCTTTGGCCAAGCCCAGGCGGCGAGCAATGCGGAAGACATGCGTGTCTACGACAACTCCTTCGGCCTTGCGGAAGCAGACGCCGAGAACAACGTTGGCCGTCTTGCGCGCCGCGCCGGGCAGCGTGATCAGTTCCGCGAGAGTTTGCGGAACTTGCCCATTGAATTCGGAGATGATCTTGCGCGCCGCGCCTTGAATTGATTTGGCTTTGTTGCGGAAGAAGCCGGTGCTGCGAATGAGCGCTTCCAGTTGCGGCAGAGTCGCCTTGGCCATTGCCGCTGGAGTGGGAAAGCGGCGGAAGAGTTCTGGAGTGACCAGGTTGACGCGCACGTCGGTGCATTGCGCGGAGAGGATGGTGGCTACCAGCAGCTCCCACGGCGAGCGATGAATGAGCGCGCACTCGGCCTTGGGATAAGCCTCGTCCAGTGCTTTCAGAATGGCGGCGATGCGATCCGGGGCCAGAGGGCCGCGCGGCGTCTTCTTTTCGGCCGGCTTGCGGGTTGGCTTGGCTGCGGGCATGGCGTCTGTTTCAATTGAACTTGTTCTTGTTGCGAATCTAGTATTCGTCGAGTTCGAGATACTTCAAACTAACTACTTCCCGCAGCATTTCTTGTATTTCTTCCCGCTTGCGCAGGGGCATGGTTCGTTCCGGCCTATCTTGGGAGCAATGCGCTTGAAGCCTGTAGGCGAATCCTCGCGGCGCTGATTCAACGCCATCCGGGCCTTCTCCTTGCGCTGCTCTTCTTTATCGAAGCTCGCCCAGCCGGCCATCTCCTTCACGGTGTCGTCGATCAATTTGCGATGCGAATCTCTTGCCAGGTTTTCGATGGCCCAATCCTTGCCCCTGGCAAAATCGCGCCGAACATCGTCCAGCCCGACGTACTGCAAATCGACAAGTTCCAGTTCATAAGCTTTTTCAATCTCTCCAAGCAGTTCCGTCGCATATAAGTCCGCGGCAAAACAGACAAGCTCGCTCCAGACAATTTCGTTCTTGTCTGTCAGCTTGCCATGAAACAATTCCGCAAAATAACCCAGGATCTCTTCGCGGCTTTTTATCCCGGTTGCAACAAGAGTGACAAGCCCGCTCAGCGCCGCGCCACGCACCCATTCGTTGGCATCCGGGTTCTCAATAATGGATTGAAACCCCTCCAGATTCCCGTCACACACCGATGCGAGAAACCGGCCGTAATCCTCGGTGACGATGTCTCCGAAGAGGGAGTCGAGCAATTCGCTGGAAAGTTGAGCGATACGCACCATGAGCGGGTATGCGCGAGTCTCGCGAAACTGCGAAAGTAAAAACATGGCGTAAAGATGCGCCATGTATTCGCCATCGGCATCGAGTCCGGCCGCCGTCTCCGGGTCGGCAATTTCTTCCAGAACCAGCAGCAATTCAGGAATGACTTCATCCCTTTGGGCAATTGCCGCTTCAACAGCTTCTTTCTTGAAATTTCCGTCAAACCATTCAATCTGCTCGATAATCTCGTCGACTTCCATTGATGCGCTCCTCGGCGCTATTTTCTTGTCGTGCCGAATCAAGCCGGCCTGAATACCCGAAGCAGAACCTCCGCCTGGTAATCGTAGGAATTCACTCCGCCGCCGTTGTATCTCCGCGCCGCATAGGGCCAATCGCAGGGTATATTGGCGCGAACAGGAACGCCGCTATAACTCCCCTTGTGATATTGCGTCTGCGCATAGGTCATTTGGCTTCCCGCATAAACAGGAGTTACCCCAGAAGTGATATTCACCAGCGTCGCGTTCGCCATGCAGTTAGCGCAGTCAGTCATGTAGCGGGCGTCGCCAGTCGCATATTGGCAGACGCGCAGCGCCCCCGCTCCCGCCTCCGCAATGCGATCGTCGGCCTGTGTATTTGATGTTGCGCCGTTCAAATAATTTCTGAACTTATCGCTCAAATCCGAGATCGTCTGCTGCACATTCTTCACCGGGTCCGCAATCACGCCCGCAACCTCGTCCGCGCTCGGTGGATGATGAAAGAGCGTGTACTGACCAATCCCAAATCCACGCGACGTAATGGCTGCTGGTGCGGCGGAGTTGTTCCGGTCCAGGCCGACAGTCACTGAGTTATCGCTGTTGGCCCCGCTCGGAACCTGATAGTGCATGCCCTCGCTCTCCTGCATCAGAATTGCCATCAGGAATGGAATCGGTACTGGAGGAGATGGCAGCGAAGTTACAGCGGCGATGGCGGACTGGTTATCCGCGGCTGGATTCTGCGAAGAAGGAAGCTTTGGAAATGCGGCGTCCGCCAGCATCGCCGCAATACTCGCTGCCAGCCCCTGATCCATAACTCCGGTGAGCGCAGTTACCGTTCCGTTGTTGTAATCCTTCACTGCAACCGGCGCACTGCCGTCTCCCGAGTTGCTCGACCCGTCGTTGTTTATCAAATCGAATTGCAGCGCCTTGACCGCGTTCTGCGTCCCCGGCCCAAACATTCCATCGATCGGCCCCTTTGCATAGCCTAGGGCGCGCAAATCCCGCTGCAAATCCTGCGCTTGCTGTGAAAAAACAGAACTGGGCGACAAGACAAGACCCGCCGCCAGATAGCTTGGAGTACTCATTGACTTATCCTCCTGAGTGAGTAAAACTGCGCCTGCCTCGAATCCGCTACTCCTTGAGAGTTACCGTAATCCTGCGCGCGTCGCCGCCGGCTGAAGCAATATATATCTCGCCAGTCGCTTTCTTCTGGATGCTCTTGAATTTCTCGCCCCACTCCACCAGCACCAGTGCATCGGGAGTCAGTAACTCATCCAGACCCAGAGTCTCTAACTGCCGCTCGCCTTCCAGGCGATATACATCCAGATGAAAGAGCTTCACCGGCGCGCCATTCCGCGCCCCGTCGTACTCATGCAGCAATGTAAAGGTCGGGCTGGTTACTTCATCGGCCTCGGCCGCATCCAGAGCCTGCGCAATCCCTTTAACCAGAGTGGTCTTCCCGGTGCCCAGATCGCCGCGCAAAATCAGCAATTGCGGAGGCGCCAGCAGCGCAGCCAGCTTGCCGCCAACCTCGATCGTCTCCGCGCCGCTGCGGGTGGTAAATTCGTGCGTCCGGCTTGCGGCCGGAGGAGTTGCGTTGGTCATTGCGCTTCCTCGCCGGAGGCCGCGGCCGGAAACAAATCCGCGGGCAACCCCTGCATCCAAAGATACCCGTTGAGACCACCGGCGCGAAAGCGAAAAGCCCGTGAAAGATGGCGCAAGCTGTCGGTCGCCAGCAGAGTATGCTCATCGGCTTCGCGCACGGCAAAATCCGCGGCCAGTCCATGCAGATAAACCGCCGCCTCCACGGCCCGCGCCGGCTCACCAGGATGCTGCGCAATCAGCCCCGCAATCAGCCCGGTAAGCAGGTCGCCGCTGCCACCTTTGGCCATGCCGGGATTGCCCGTCGTATTGACGGCCACGCGGCCATCGGGATGCGCAATCAGCGTGCGCGCTCCCTTCAGCACCAGTGTTACGCCGGTCTGCCGCGCAAAGCCGCGCGCCACCTCCAGCCGGTTGGCCTGCACCTCGGCCGCCGTAATCCCCGCCAGCCGCGCCATCTCGCCTGGATGCGGCGTCAGCACCAGCGCACGCCCTTTAGCCAACTTCGCCAGTAGCACAGGTTTTGCAGCCAGAATATTCAGCGCATCGGCGTCGATCACCGCCGGAATCTTTGTCGCCGAAAGCAGCCCGGTCGTAAATTTGATCGTCTCCGCGCTTTGCCCCATCCCAGGGCCGATCGCCAGCACTGTCTTCCCAGTCATCAACGCGGCAATCAGCTCCGGCGCAAGATTCTCAGCCGAGATGCAGCCAGACGCGCTCGCCCCCAGCGGCCACGTCATCAGCTCCGGCGCAATGGCCGCCACCAGCACCATCGCCGGCGCGGGAACGGCCGCCGTCACCAGGCCGGCCCCCGACCGCAGCGCCGCCAATGCAGCCATCGCCGGCGCGCCGGACTTGCCCCCCGCCGAGCCAAGCGTCCCGCCAACCACCAGCACATGGCCAAAGCTGCCCTTGTTGGCCGCAAAGGACCGAGCCCCCTGCGCCAGTGCAAGCGATGAACCTGCCCAATCCAGCCCCAGCGAGGAAACAACTGCTTCTTCCGGCGAGCCAATCGGCGCAACCACAATCGGCTGCGACCAGTGGCGCGTCAACTGCCCAAAGACGTGCGCCGGCTTGGGCGCTGTAAAAGTAATTACCGCATCGGCCGGAAAGACTGGCCCTGCAACCGTTGCCGCAGTCTCATCCGCGGCCCAGCCAGACGGCAGATCCACGGCAAGAATCGGCGCTCGGCTACCTTTCACCCATTCCAGTGCAGCAAGCGCCAGACCCTTCAACGGCGGCTTGAATCCGGTGCCGACGACGGCGTCCAGAATCAGGTCGGCGTCAAGAGAGCTCGCGTACCGGGCCAGTTCTTCAGGCGTCTCGGCGATATGGATCAGCCCATGCGCTGGGCTTGTCAACTCGCGCCAAGCTTCAGCCGCATCGCCCTTGAGTCCGTCGCGCGCGCCCAGCAGCAACGTGGTCACTTCCAGTCCCGAGGAGGCCAGCAGCCGCGCCGTCATCATGCCGTCGCCGCCGTTGTTGCCGCGACCGCAGAGCACCGTCACCCGCTTTGCTTGCGGGAATTGCTGCCGCGCAAACCTGGCCGCCGCCGCTGCCGCCGCCCGCATCAGTTCGATGGATGGAATCCCGAAGCGCTCGGTGGTCAGCCGGTCGCAGTTTTGCATCTCTTTTGCCGAAAGAACTTGCATGGCGTCAGTTTACAGCGGTCGGTGGTCTGTGGACTGTGGTCAGTAGTCAGGAATTTTTACTGAGCGGCTGGAAATTGGGTCGAGTTTGGAAAAGTTGGAGATATTGGGCCGGTTTCTGCCTTCTCGATCCTGAAAAGACTGGCCGGGCCAAGACGGCCATTACATCTGTTCCTTCCGCAGTGCAGCGCCGCCAGCAACGTCTCCGGCACATACCGATCGCCATAAACGCCAATGCGGCCCGCTCGCGACTCAGATGGAACTGCCTAAAGAATGATCGATGCCATGGAACCTCCTGCGGGCTTGCACGACGAAATAAGAACCTATTCAGTGTGCAGGAGCGTGTTTCAATCGCCGGTTTTGCGTAAGCCCGTTTTGTATCAGGGCAGAACTTCAGTCGTGCCGCAAAGGCAGCCAGACGAACCAAGCTTCAGCCCTGAGGAAATGCGATTCGCAGCGCCGTGAGTATTGGGTTCCCGCCCTCCCAAGTCCCAGAATCGAGACTTGCATGCCCAGCTATCAGGACACTACCGCGTTTAGCCTATATGTCGGGTGCCGGGCGCTCCACACCTCGATTTTGAGATGTGGCATAGAACTCTCCGAGCCGTTCGAAACTTAGGTGGAAAGCTCTTCTGGTTTCGTCGGCATCTCATCCGGCCATTGCTGAGCGCCATGCAGAACACGCAATATCCGCACGGTGTCGCCAAAAATACAATAGGCAGCAATGTAAGGTGTACCAGCGACGACCAACTCCCGCGTTCCCACAATCCGACCTGCGCGGCCCATCTCCGGGAATCGCGCCAAGCCTTCCAAGCGTGTCTGTATGCGATCATCGACTGCGACAGCGGCCCGAGGGCTGTCTGCCTCAATATAATTGAAGATCGCTTCACGATCGGCAAGCGCAAAGAGCGACCATTCCAATTGCATAAGTGTCCTTACATCTTCCGCAGCGCAGCCGCCCGCCGTTCAGCAAAGTATGCCGACACCTCTGCATCAGGAATGGAGGGGCGCGGATCGTCGAGCGCCTCTTGCACCTTGGCTCGAAACCAGACGTCGTGTTCGGCGGCATTCGCAGCCAGCGCAAACGGAAGCGCGCCTTCATTGGCCGTTCGCGTCAACAGAATCCGCACCGCATCCGAGACGGAAATCCCCATCTCGCCCAATACCGCAGCCGCACGTTCCTTGACCGCCGGATCGATCCGAGTTTGCACCAACGCGTTTGCAGCCATGACGAAACCCTCTTTGGTTTATTGTAATTCAATTGCATTACAGAGCCCAATGAAAACCTATCCATTTCGTTTTCCTTCGCCGCCAATTTGCTAAACTGGCTTATTCAACATTGATCGGCGTGGATGCGCTGGAAGGCTGGGCCTCGGGTCTGGCTGGGAGGGAAGAACTATGAATATCAGATTTGCGCGCAGAATCGAGAATGTGCGCACCTCGACGATTCGCGAGATTCTCAAGGTCACCGAGCAGCCGGAGATCATCTCCTTTGCCGGCGGTCTTCCCGCGCCCGAGCTTTTCCCCGTCGAGAATGTTCTGCGCGCCACTGAGAGCGTGCTGCGCGAGGGCGGTGCCGGGGCGCTGCAATACAGTCCCAGCGAGGGCTACGCGCCACTGCGCGAGCTCTTCGCGGCAGAGTCGCGCCGGCGTGGCATCGCTTGTACGGCCGACGACATCCTCATCATGACCGGTTCGCAGCAGCCACTCGATTTGACCGGCAAGATCTTTCTCGATGCAGGCGATTGCGTACTCACCGAGAGCCCCACTTACATGGCCGCGATTCAAGCCTTTCAGACTTACGGAGCCCGCTTTGCCGCCCTGCCCACCGACGCCGAAGGCCTGATCCCAGATGAGTTGCCCGCTTTGATTGAGCGTGAGCGGCCCAAGTTTCTCTACACGATTCCGAATTTTCAGAATCCCACCGGCGTGACTCTGATCGCAGAGCGCCGCAAAAAGCTTTATTCGATTGCGGCGCAGTATGGACTCATTATTCTGGAGGACGATCCTTACGGCTCACTGCGCTATGCGGGTCAGTCGATTCCGCCCATCAAGGCACTCGATAGCGAAGGCATTGTCATCTATCTCAGCACGGTTTCAAAGACGATTGCGCCGGGGCTGCGTGTCGGCTGGGCGGTTGCCTCCAAAGAGATTCGCGCCAAGCTGACCATCGCCAAGCAGGCAGCCGATCTGCATACATCCAGTCTCGATCAGCGCATCGTTCATCGCTACCTGACAGACTTCGACAGCGAGGCGCACATCGAGCGCATCCGCCGCTCGTACGGAGCGCGCTTTTCCATCATGGACGCGACACTGCGCGAGACCATGCCGCCAGGATTTACCTGGACGCATCCCGAGGGCGGCATGTTTCTCTGGGTCACCTGCCCCGATGGAGTGAACACGAATGAGCTGATGCGCCAGGCCCTTCAGCGCAAGGTGCTCTTTGTGCCTGGGCAGGATTTCTTCTCGAACGATCCCGGCCTGCGCTACATGCGGCTGAACTTCTCCAATGCCGCGCCGGTGCAGATTCGTGAGGGCATCGGACGGCTGGCCGAGGTCTGTGCCGCGGCGATTCACGCCCTCGCATAGCGCCGCTATTTAGCAGGCGGCTCCGGCAAGCCAACCTCGGCAGCAGGCGGCAGCGCGTGCGTCTCCCACCACTGCTCGCGCAGCAGATTCCATTTGTCGCTGCGCCCAATCCACAACTGCGCCGCGGCGTCGTAGTGAGCCAGATTATTCTCCAGCCAATAGGGCCGGTTGTCGCGCAGCCAGGCCTGCTGGTAGAGGCCGCGCAGCAGCGTGTAGCCGTCGCGCATATCCTGAATGCGTCCGTTGGTTTCACTGATCCCGTTCAGCATCTCGCCGATTTCGTTCCAGCGGCTCTTGTCGCCCACCAACGCGCGCGCCTGGCTGTAAAGCGTTGCCGTCTCATCCGAAGCCTGAAATTTGAAGCCGGCAAAATCGATGCGCCGCGCGCCCAGCTCAAGCGCATCCAGCGCTTCTTCATTCTCCAGCGTGCGGCCCTCAGCTTTTGCGGCGGCCCTGGCCTCGGCCACCAGCGTAATGGCGCGCTCGGCGTGCAGCCGCACTTCGCTCACCACCGGGCGAATCATCCCCGCCACGCGCTGCCCCGCTGGCGTGTAGGGATCGATCCAGAAATACACATCCTCGCCATCGCGCAGGTTGGCCTTCTTGAACGCGTTGTGCGCTGCCATCAACTCGCGCTGCGCCTGGCTGATCTTGCCCGTCGGATCGCGATGAAACGCCAGCCCATACGACGCGGTGAAAGCCTCCTCCGAGCTCTCGCCCGGCTGCCAACCGGCCGCTGCGCCAAAGAGTATGCCAAACCAGTTCTCGTCGAAGATGCCCTCGCCATCGTCGTTCCATACCGTATTCATTTCGCCCGTCGAGCCCAGCTTCTGCCCGTCGCGCACAAAGGCGCGAATGTTGGCCAGCGCATCGTTGTTATTGGGATACATGCGGTTCCAATTGTTCACGCCCGGAGCCACCCAGGTCTCAAGGCCGGCCTTGGTGAAGGGTTCAATAATGGGCTTGAAGTCCGGTTTCGGATCGTAATCCCACGGCGCCGCGATCATGTCTTTGGGCAGTGTGCCCACCAACTCCGGCGAGTTGACCGCCACATCGCCCCAAAAGATCAGCCGCTTGTGGTTGGGTTCAAGCGCCGCGTGAATCTTGCTTAGAAAATCCAGATAAACCGCGCCCAGCCCCTGCTGTTTGACCACATCGTGCGTTCTGCCCAGGCCCAGTTCAAAGGTCTCATCGGCCCCGATCAGCGCATACGGCGCGGGGAAAACCGCGGCCAGCTCAGAGAACCAACTCGAAATCAGAGGCAGCGTCCGCGCATCCCCCGGAGCAAGCACCGCTCCATGCGGCGTCTCGGCCAGCGGCGCAAACTCCTCAAACTTCAGCAGATGATGCAAGTGGCCAAAGGACTCCTGCTCAGGGATGACCATGATGTGATATTGAGCCGCATACGCCACCAGTTCGCGGCCTTCTTCGGGAGTCATTGCGCCGCCGGGGAAAGCTGCAATCGGCGAGCTGGCGTAGGCAAAAGTGTGCTCGAAGTACGGCGAGAATATATTGTATTTATAAGCTGCCAGGGTGCGAATCTCGCGCTTCAGAAACTCCATATTCGGCAGCGGCCCGCGCGACCAATCGTCGGAGAGGCCGCGATGCGCCATCGCCGGCCAGTCGCGAATGACTGGGACGAGCAGCACTGTGTCTTTGCCCGAACCGCGAATGAGTTGCTTGACCGTCTGCGCGCCGTAGAACATTCCGGCCGGCGTCTCCCCAATCACGGCCAGGCCGCCTTTTCCGTCGGGCAAAAGGATGTAACCCTCATCATGCATCGCTGGATCAAACTTCAGATGATGCTGCTCCAGCAGCGTTTGAGCTTCCGCGCTTTCAACCCGCTCCAACAAGACCTCAGGAGCTTTACCGGCAAGAGTGCATGGGACTGATCCCACAACTTGGCCGAAAGGCTGTCGTATATTCTTGGCTGCGAACTCATCCTCCGCGTTCTTTCCTGCGACAACTTGAAGACAGTTCCCAGCCGGAATCACCTGAACAGCCAAGCACTCCCGCACCGAAGGCACCAGTTGCAGATCGGCGCAGCTTGGCGCGGCAGCCGGAGCGGTTTGGGCAAGCGCGCCCGGCAAGGCGCACAGAAAAACAAAGCAAAAAGCAGCAAAGCAACGGCGCATGAGCAATCCCTCGACGACCGCTTACAAGGCTACCGCATCCGCGCGGCCTCCGCCAGTGCGCAATGTGGCGAACGCAGGGCAATCGCATTTGAAAATCGACTCGCCGCATCTCTTTCAAAATCGCCCCATTCTTATACGGCTTTTTTGCGGAGAATTGATTCCCCAGCGCGCACAATAAAAGCAGCGGTACC
>CAZDYU010000104.1:0-15490 GCA_964509755.1 uncultured Occallatibacter sp.
GCGGAACCTTCCAGCCGCGTTCGCCATGATACTTCCAGCGCAGCACCAGCATGGCAAGGCTGTTGAATGTGAAGGACCAGATCACGCCAAATGCGTATGCCTCGCCCAGCATGAAGACATCACCCCGGCTGGCGATGATCGTCAGCATCTGCAGGATGAAGATCATGTTCACAATGCGATGGCTCGTTCCGAATTTGGGATGCGGCTTGCGGAACCAATCCGTCAAGACGCCATCCTCGGCCACGCGCATCAGCACGCCAGTAGACCCAATCATCGACGTATTGATCGCGCCCGAGAGAATCAAAAAGCCCACCAGCACCACGAAGATGCGGAAGGCGATCCTCCAGAACAGCGGCCCCACCAGGTACATCGCAATTCCGGCAATCAGGTTGTCCTGATAGATGTGCGTCCGCTCCCAGTTGGGGATCAGCATCGAGGCCAGCAGCGTCGCGCCGCCGGTAAAAATCAGGCTGTAAAGCGCAATCACAATCGCCGCGCGCTTCAGGTTCTTCAGCTTGGGATGCTGGATCTCGCGGTTCACCTGCGCCAGGCTCTCCTCGCCGCTCATCGCCAGCAGCGAGTGCCCAAAGGCCATCAGGATTCCAAAGACGCCCAGCAGTGGCACCAGCGGCGTGCCCTTCAAAAATCCCAGCGCGTCCGGGCTGAACTTCAGATGAGAGGCCGTGGGCGGCGGCGGCAGGTTCACCCCGCGCACCAGTACAGAAAAAATACCCCAGAAGAGCAGGATCACCACCATTACTGTAGTGATCTGCATGACGCGCAGCGCCTTGCCGCTCGATTCCTCAATGCCCTTGATGTTCTCCCACCAGTAATAAATCGTCACCGCGGCCGCAAAAACAGCCGAGGTGTGATTCATGTCGAACTGGAAGGCGTTGTGGTGTATATCCATCAGAGCAGGAGGCAGCCAGCGGCTCTGCGCCGCAACCGTCAACAGCTCGTTCATCAAGCCTGTAATGTATTGCCCGGCCGACACGCCGGAGATGGGTCCGGTAAGTATGTAATCGAACATCAGCGCCGATACGCTCAACTTGGCAAAGGTGCCGCCCAGGGCTTCCTTCACCACGCGGTAGACGCCGCCGCGGGTAAACATGCTACAGCTTTCGACGTAGACCGCGCGCACCGCAAAGCTGAACAGCATGATCGCCAGGATGAACCATGGCGCGGCCGCGCCCACCGCCTCTTCGGCAATGCCGCCTGCATAAAATGCGGAGGAGCCCAGATCGCAGAGCACGATGGCAGCCGCGCGCCAGAAGGAGATGAACGTCAGCATCACGGAGGATGCCACGATCAGGCGGACGCGGTCGGAGACTGGTGCAACGGTCGTTCGAGTGGATGCCATCGCGAATGTGCCGGCGCGACGGCCGGCTTTCTTTAGACTGGAGGGCAAAAACTGCGATACGCCCTGCGATCAGTTTATTTCTCTATGAAGACAGAGTCAATAAGAAATAAAGAGACGAGAAAGATCGCGCCCTCAGCCGCGCGATTCCGGCGGTTCGTCCTTGCCGAAAAGCTCCTTGCCGTCTTCGGCAAAACTGATCAGCACCACCACGCTTGAACCCACCAAGCCGGTAAAAAACAGCACTTCCAGAACGCGCATGGCTAGAATCGCAAAGAACATGATGAGATTGTAGCCTGTTTTCACCTCTCTCCGCCGCTTTTTCCGATGAAAACAACCTGATATACCACAACTCTTGGGCACCCCATCCACTCAGCGTTCTTTGCGGAATGGATGGGATACCTTAGCGCTGTCCAACAACTCGGTTTCGGATGAAGGGTACGGGCTTTACAGGCTGCGGAAAAACTCCTTAAGTGCGGCTAGAAGTGTCAGGGTACGACTTTAGTCGTGCAGTAAGTGCTGTAATATCAACGTTGCTTTAGCCCATGAGGGCTGCTTTTCAGGTTTTTCCAAGCATTTTCCGGTCTGGGAACCTGCCCGCCTCTGCTTGCGTATCAACAAACGAGCGCCCTTTGCCGGAGTGAGGCTGTGACTGAGGCTGTGACTGAGGCTGCGGAAATCGGCCTTGCCGGTTGTTGTGCGGTCATGGAAGTTCCGTGGATTGCGTAGACTGGAGTTGACGCACGAATTTTGCCGGCGGCTAGCAATGCCGGTTCTGAACGGACGGGCTCGCGCCTGATCCCATTAACCGTCGCAGTTTGCAATCGTGTTGGCAACGAAAGCAGGATCATGCTCTTCAGTGAGGCCTTCAAACTCGCGCTGCAATCCTTGTGGGCAAACAAGATGCGCACCATTCTGACGCTGATCGGCGTGGTGATCTCGGTGGCCTCCATCATCATGGTGGTCACGCTGGTGCAGGGCGCCAAGAAATTCGTGAGCACCAAGCTCTCCGGCTACGGCGCGGATGTCTTTACGGTGACGCGGATGTCGAGCGTGATCTTCAGCGCCGACGACTACTTCCGCTATGAGAAACGAAAGATTCTGCGCATTGAGGACTATGAGGCGGTGCGCGAGGCCTGCACCGAGTGCAGCGAAGTGGGAGCGCTCTTGAATCGCGGAGCCTCCGTGGTCTACAACGGGCACTCCAGCAACAACACCGGAATGCGCGGCTATACGTGGACGATGATCTCGCTGAACAACATCGATCTGGCAATGGGCCGAGGCTTTACCCAGGCCGACGACGACCACGGCACCCACAACGTGATAGTGGGCTACGACATTGTAGACAACCTGCTGGGCGACGGCGATCCGATCGGCAAGGAGATCCGCGTGGACGGCATTCCCTACACCATCATCGGCGTGGGCGACCGTCAGGGCAAGACCTTTGGGCAATCACAGGACAATTGGGTTGCCGTGCCGGTCACCACGTATCAGCAGACTTACGGCTATAACGATTCGGTGGACATCTACGCCCGCTCCAGCGGCGGTGCGGCGGTGATGGAGCGGGCCAAGGACGAGGTGCGGGTACTGATGCGCACGCGCAGGCACAATGCGGCGGGCCAGCCGGACGACTTCGAGATCGAAACCAATGACACGTTTCTAGATATTGCCAATCAACTGCTGGGGCTCTTTGCCTGGGTGGTGCTGGGCATCGCCTCCATCTCATTGGTCGTCGGCGGCATTGTGATTATGAACATCATGCTGGTGAGCGTGACTGAGCGTACCAGGGAGATTGGCGTGCGCAAGGCGCTGGGCGCGCGGCAGCGGGATGTTCTGCTGCAATTTCTGATTGAAAGCGGAACCATGGCGCTGGTGGGCGGAGCCATCGGCGTGCTCTTCGGCATCGGCGTGGGCAAGCTGATTACGCTGGTGGTGGGCTTCCCGACCAATGCGCCGCTGTGGGTGATCTTCATGGGACTTTTTCTGGCTTTGGCCGTGGGCATATTCTTCGGCGTCTATCCGGCCAGCAAAGCGGCAAAGCTTGATCCGGTGGTGGCTCTCAGAGCGGAACTCTGAGAGCAGCTATGAGCTCACAGTTACCTGTTACCGATTATCAACTCTTAACTGTAAGCTGTTTCCTGAAGGAGAGGTTTTTCATGGGTCAATCGTTTCGGGAGTTACTGGTTTGGCAGAGAGCAATGCAATTATGCGTGACTGTTTATCGCTTGACGCGAGAGTTCCCGAGGGAAGAAATCTACGGATTGACTAGCCAGATCAGACGGGCAGCAGTTTCCGTGCCGAGCAACATTGCGGAGGGACAAGGCCGGTTGAACCCTGGAGAATTCCGGCAGTTTCTCGGCATTGCACGAGGTTCGATTTGCGAGGTGCAAACCCAGTTGGAGATTGCCCGCGCGCTTCAATTCGGAAAGTCTGAACTGCTTGACGAAGCCGAGAGTTTGTCGCACGAAGTGGGAAAGATGATTTATTCATTTCTCGATTCCCTGAAGGACCAAATTCGGGAGAACTGATAACTGTAAGCTGTCTGCTGTTAGCTGTCAGCTTGCCAGGAGCACCATGGCGCAAGGACAAACACGCGAATCGGTCAAGATGGCGCTCGATACGCTTCGGGCTAACAAGCTGCGCTCGGGGCTGACAATTCTGGGCATTGTGATTGGCGTGACTACGGTCATCACCATCTCTTCGGTCATCAACGGGCTGAATAACCGGATCTCGGACTGGGTAAGTTCGATGGGTTCGAATGTCATCTGGGTCTTTCACATGCCGGTGATCGGCGTGCGGCCTACCACCGAGCAACTGAACCGCAAGAAGCTGAACCTTGGCGACGTAGTGGCGCTGCGCTCACTGCCTCACGTGGTGACAGCCGACGGTGGATTCCAGCATGTAAAATCGCAGTTCCGCGTGGGCGATGTGGCTGTAAAATACAACGGCAAGAAGGTGGCTGGGACAATTCTTTGGGGCTCGACCTCCGAAGCAACCGAGATGCTGGACTTGACGTTTTTAGAGGGCCGCTTCTATGACGACGCCGAGGATCAGCGCGCCGCGCACATCTGCGTTCTGGGACACGACACCTGGGAGGAGCTTTTCGGCAACCAGCCCGCATTGGGCAAAGACGTGGCTATCGAGTCGGGGCTGTACACGGTGATCGGAGTGCTGGACAAGCGGAAACAGCCATTTGGCGGCGGCAAGAATCCGGAAGACAACGTGGTTTATTTTCCCATGGGCACCTTTCACAACCTGCATCCCGAAGACAAGGACATGTGGGTGAGCATCAAGTACGACGACCCGAAGAACAAGGCGCTGGTCCAGGAAGAGGTTCGCGAGCTGCTGCGCATTCGCCGCAAGGTGAAGGTAGAAGCGGCGGACGATTTCGAGATCTTTGGGCCCGACTCGCTAACCAAACTTTGGGACCAGCTTACTGGCGGCCTGGTGGCCTTCATGATTGCCGTCTCCAGCGTGGGGCTGATGGTGGGCGGGGTGGGCGTGATGAATATCATGCTGGTTTCAGTCACTGAGCGCACCCGCGAGATTGGCGTGCGCAAGGCGATCGGCGCCACCAAGCAAATGCTTCTGACTCAGTTCACCACCGAGGCCGTGACGCTGTGCGCCGTGGGCGGCGTGGTGGGCGTGATTCTGGGCGCGATTTTGACGGGAATCGTGCGCCTATTGCCCATCGGCCTGCCGGCAACACTCTCTACGCTGTGGGTTCTGATCGGCTTTGGGGTTTCCTGCGCTATTGGTCTGATCTTCGGGATTTATCCGGCGTGGAAGGCGGCCAATCTGGACCCGATCGAGGCGCTGCGGTACGAGTGAGGCAGTTGTCAGTTGTCAGTGATCAGTGATCAGTTGTCAGCACTGTGCTAGCGGCATGTACAGCATTGACTTCTTGAAGAAAACACTTGACACTCCCATGATCAGCGACACAATTCAACTGACAACTGACAACTGACAACTGACAACTGACAACTGACAACTGACAACTGCGATACACTTACCCCCAGTGATGCCGCACATTCTTGCTCAATCGATTGCGCTTCTGACTACGCTGCTGGCCGTGGCTGGGATGGGGTATTTTCTGGCCGCACAGCTTGCAGCGCGGGTCTTTTTGACGGACCGGCGTGGCTCGTTGCCGGAGTTTTCGCCCGGCGTGAGCGTTCTTAAATCCCTCAAGGGGCTGGACCCCGGCATGATTGAGGCCTTCGCCAGCCACTGCCGCCAGAGCTACGCGGGCCAGTATGAACTGCTCTTCGGAGTGGCCTCGCTGGACGATCCCGCTGTGACCGCCGTCCGGCAGTTGATCGCTGAGTTTCCCGAGCAGGCGATCCGACTGATCGAGTGCCCGCTGCGGCTGGGAAGCAATGGAAAGGTCAGTACGCTGGTGCAGCTTGCCGCGCACGCGCGCTACGATTTTCTGCTCATCAACGATTCGGACATCACGGTATCGCCTGGTTATTTGGAGCGGGTGATGGGGTGCTTTGCGGCGACGGAGATTTGCTCCAGAGCTAAAGCCATTGATGATTCCGCGGAATCGATGCGGGGATTGAAACCTCCGCCTCCCTCCGAAGCAAGCTCGTCCGCGACTTCAGTTGGAAAAGTCGGTCTGGTCACGGCGCTCTATCGCGGCCGCGCGCGCCAAACACTGCCGTCGAAGCTTGAGGCGCTGGGCATCGCCACCGATTTTCAAGCCGGCGTGCTGCTCTCAAAGTGGATCGAAGGCGGTCTGCACTACGGACTGGGCTCGACGCTGGCCGTAAGCCGCGAGGCTTTGGACAAGATTGGCGGGCTGGAGGTACTGGTCGATCATCTGGCCGACGACTACGAATTGGGCGCGCGCGTGGACCGGGCTGGCTACCGCGTGGTGCTCTCGGCTGAAGTGGTCGAAACCAACATCGCGGCCTACGGTTGGCGCGGATTTCTGGCGCACCAGTTGCGCTGGGCGCGAACCGTGCGCGACGCGCGGCCGTGGGGTTACGCGGGCCTGATCTTTACCCACGGGCTGGGCTGGGCGCTGTTCAACGTCGTCGCCAGTGGTCTGAGTCCGCTGAGCTTGTGGCTGCTGGGGCTGAGCTTCTTTTTGCGGCTGTCGCTGGCGATGACGGTGGGTGCCGTGGTGCTGGCCGACCGCCAGGTGCTGCCGAATCTCTGGCTGCTGCCGCTGCGCGACATGGTGGCGATGGGCGTCTGGGTGGCGGGCTTTACCGGGAATTCGATTCTTTGGCGCGGTGAGCGGTTTGCGCTGAAGGATGGAAAGCTGGAAACGGTGGAAAAGTGAGTGGGCCGGCTAGTCGATAAGTTGAAGCATTTTCATGGTTGCCGTGGGGTTCACTCCATTCAGCGGTTAAACAGGCTGCGGAAAAACTCAATTGGATGAAGGGTACGGGCTTTAGCCCGTACATAACCACTGCTTTATCAACGCCGGCTTTAGCCGCCGAGGGAATTATCAGCCATTTCTGTCGTTAAACTGGCCTTTTTCCGCAGCGGTTAAAACCCCTCACCTTTTCTACCGCATTCGGCACGGCTGAAGTCGTGCCCTGATACAAGGCAGGTTTTCGGAGGACGCTCTAGTTACTTCTTCAGTGGCTTTCTTGCGAAATAGTAGAGGGAAAATGCCAGCGCGGCGAAGGCTAGTACGCTGACGTAGTTGTTATCCAAGAAGGTGTGAGGGAAGTTTAGCAGGTCGCGGCTTTCTTTGAAGGTGGCTTCATAACCCTTGAGAGCGACGCCGATCAGGCCTACGATTCCGCCGGCGGCGATAAGTCCACTGGCGAAGAGGGAGCCGGGGGAGATTTCGCTTTCTGAGTCGGCGGTGTCGCCACCTGCTTTCTTGACTGCCGCATCGACGAACCAGCGAACCATGCCGCCGCAGAAGATCGCCAGCGTTGTTCCAATGGATAGATAAGCTCCGACGGCGAAGCTGAGCGAACGGACGCCTAATAACTCGACGGCGACGACCAAGAAAACTCCGAGCAGAACAAGGCCCCAGGGTAGCTTGCGGCTTAGGATTCCACTGATTACCGTGGCCATTAAACGAGCTTGCGGCGCGGCGGCTTTCTCACTGCCGATGCCTTGAATCCACTGGACTTCAATTTGATGGGTTGCGGGCGAGTAGAGATATTTGCCGTCGGCTAACTCAGGAGAGCCGAGGGCGTTGAGAACGATGTACTCGGATTTGTGATGGGTGGTGGAGGTTTTGTTGGTGTCAAGGACGCGAATCTGTTCGGGCAGGCGCTTGACATCATTCTGCACGGCGACTCCGGAGTGAGGGGCGTTGATATCCCATGGCTGCGCGGCGGCATGAAACTCTTGCAGGCCGGTGTTCATGAGGTTGAGCGTGAGGCCGATGGCGACGGTGGAGACGACCACGCCGATCATGAGAGCTAGCTGTTGAAGGCGCGGCGTGGAACCGACGAGGTAGCCGGTCTTGAGGTCTTGCGAAGTGTCACCGGCGTTGGCGGCGGCAATGGCGACGATGCCTCCGATGGTGATGGCAAGCGCGCCGTAGGCGGGGGCTGTCCAGCCCTCGACGAGGAAGATGGCGCAGGTGGCCATGAGAGTGGCGATGGCCATGCCGGACATGGGATTGGCCGAGGAGCCGATGAGGCCGACAATGCGCGAGCTGACGGTGACAAAGAGAAATCCGAAGACGACAACGAGCAGGGCGGCGGCGAGATTGGGCCAGATGCCGACATACGCGCCTGGGACGGGCTTGAATTGCAGAAAGAAAAAGGTGAAGACGGCGATGAGAATGGAGCCGAAGACGACGGTTTTCATCGATAAGTCGTCTTCCGTGCGGATGGGTTTGGCGCTGGCATCGGCGCCTGCGCGGAGGTTTTTAAAGCCGGCGGCAAGCGCGCTGACGATGGTGGGCAAGGTGCGCAGCAAGGTGATGAGTCCGGAGGCGGCGACTGCGCCCGCGCCCATGGGACGAATGTAAGTGGACCATAACTGGCTGGGGCCCATGGCGGCGACGGGAATGGTGCCGGGATAGATGGGTCCGGGCAGCGCTTTGCCGAAGAAGTAGATGAGCGGCATGAGAACGAGCCAGGAGAAGACGCCGCCGGCAAAGATGACGCCGGCGATGCGCGGGCCGATGATGTAGCCGACTCCCAAATACTCAGGCGTTGCGTCGGCTTTGATGGATGAGCCTTTCAGGATGTGCTGGGGGCCGAAGTCGGGTTGAAATTCAGGCGTGCCGGGCCAGGCTTTGAAGAGATTTTCATTTTGGAAGAAGGTGTAGAGGCCGCCGATGCCGAGGCCGAAGAAGACGCGGCTGGCAAAGGATCCACCGCGCTCGCCGGCGATGAGGACGTCAGCGCAGGCGGTGCCTTCAGGGTATTTGAGAGTGGCGTGCTCCTGCACAATGAGCTGGCGGCGGAGGGGAATCATGAAGAGAACGCCGAGCCAGCCGCCGATGAGAGCAAGCATGAAGATGCGGGAGTATTCGAGATCGAAGCCGAGAAAGATGAGCGCGGGAAGGGTGAAGATGACGCCGGAAGCGATGGATTGGCCGGCGTTGCCGGTGGTTTGGACGATGTTGTTTTCAAGGATGGAGCCGCGGCCAAAGGCGCGCAGAATGCTGATGGAGAGCACGGCAATGGGGATGGATGCGGCGACGGTGAGGCCGGCGCGCAGACCGACATAGACTGTGACCGCGCCAAAGATGATGCCGAAGATGGAGCCAAGCAGGATGGCGCGGACGGTGAACTCGGGAGGCTTCTCATTGGGCGATACATAAGGCTGAAAGATGGGCGGTTGCTGATCGGACAAGGTGAGCCTCCAATGACCTGCTGGCATTCTCTAAGAGGAAAGTCTATCAGCGCCACCTGCCACCTGCGGAGGGACAGGCGCTCGCTACTCGCTCGCAGAAGAGCTGCGGTATCACAGGTCCGTAGATCCGGATCTGGGGCACCCGGCATATGTGGATTGAGGAAAGCGTGTTTTAAACAAAATCAGCTAGTTGGCCACCGCTGCGCGGGGATGGCGAGTTAGCGAGTAGGCGGTGGTTTATTACCACCGTAACTTGCTGCCGCTAAACGGGTTGCTTCTTGGCAGCGGGGTTCTGCTGAGGTTGGTGCTATCCCACCCAGCGCTACAGTTTCATTCCATCGCAAGTCGTCGAGTGTGGGGCGCCCGCATCCGCTCTCGGCACCCGGTATTAAGAAATTTGAATGACTCACCAAGCGAGTGAAAAACCGGCACAGCCTATTGAATGTACCGGTTCTGGCCGATGACTTCATTGACCGAGGTTGTGACCTTTCATATTAGTCGGTCCCATGGGCTTGATTGTGTTTCACCGGGCCCAGGGTTGATCCCATTTTGCGATTGCGAGGCGGAAGCAAATGACAAGCGATTCCTCGAATGGAAACTCCAGAAGCAGCAGAGCCAAGCGTACGCGCGCTGCCAAGCCGCCATTGACGCTGCCGCTGGAGGCAGATGCGGAGCCGATCCGCATTGAAGCCTGCCGCTCCGGCGAGTGGATGCCGGAGGAGGATTTGCGAACCGAGGCTCTGAGCGCATTGCAGGCAGGCGGCGATGTCACCGTCAATCTGGGGAATCTGGAGCATCTGGATGCCAGCGCGTTGCAGGTCTTGCTGGCGCTGGCCGCCGAGCAGGCAAAGCTGGGACGAAAGCTGGAACTGGCCAATGCGTCCGCGCATCTGCGCCAGTGGTTCGAGTTTGCCGGGGCGGCGGAGCGATTCTCGATGGCTGGTCCTTTGCAAGCAGGAATCGGGTGCCAGGAATGAGCGCAACCCTCCACAGCCAGCCGGGCGGCGGCGCATCCAGCTTTCCGGTGAGCCTTGCCGGGGGCGCGGAGCAGGCTGCCCAGGCCGTGGAAGCGGAGTTGGCGCAGTATTTGCCGCACTTCAGCCGGATGAGTGAACAACTGCGGCAGACCTCGGCGCAGATCGAGAGCTCGGTGGTGGAGGTTTGCGGCAGTTTTCAGGGAATCGCGGCGCGGGCCAAGCAGACGGTGGCGCGCACCACGGGGTTTCTCAGCCGCCAGGGCGATGCTGGCTCGGATAGCAGCTCCTTCGAGGGGCTGATCGACAATTGCAGCGGCACTCTGGTCAAGATTCTGAATGTGACGGCGGAGGCGGGCGAGATTTCGCGGCGGGCCATCGAGCGGATTCAGCAGATGGACAAGGCCTCGCAGGCGATCAGCGCGGCGCTGCTCAAGCTCGAGCAGATTGCCAGCGGAAACAAGATACTGGCGCTGAATGCGCGCATTGAGGCGGCGCGCGCCGGCGAGTACGGCGCGGGCTTTGCCGTGGTGGCGATGGAAGTGATCTCGCAAACCGAAAAATCGCGGACGGTGAATGCGCAGGTCAGCGAGTTGATTACGAATCTGCGCACGCTGGCCGGATCGACGCTGGACGACCTGACGCGGATGAACGAGAAGGACCGCCTGCGGGTGGAACAATGCAAGCTCGAGGTGGATCAGTCGCTGAGCGACTTGCAGGCGGCGCACGGCGAGATGAAAGAGATGCTGACCGGGATGACAGAGGAGGGCGCGCTGCTGGCCTCGGATATTGGATCGGCGGTGCGCGGCTTGCAGTTTCAGGATCGCACCAGCCAGCGCATTGCGCATGTGGTGGAAGATTTGGAGACCCTGCGCGCACGGCTCTCAGAGCGCTTTGGCGCCGGGCCCGTGGCCTCCGATGAAGGCTTCAGCGCTTACACCATGCACGAGGAACGCACGGTTGCCGGAACGGGCGAATGCGAATCCGGGGCCGGCGATGTGGAGTTGTTTTGATGGGGCAGTGGCTGTTAAGGGATTGCGAGGGTGCGGCAGTTCTCCGCATGAGCGGGGTTCTGGTTGAGAGTTGTGCTATCCCATCCATTCCGCGATAGTACCGCGGAATGGATGGGCGCCGAGGATTTGTGCCGGGTTCAAATTCGGCGGTAACTTGCAGCGGCGAGTTGGAATGCTCAGGAGGAGTGACGCGTTGAGAAAAGTATTGATTGTCGACGATGCGGTCTCTATGCGGCAGATGGTGAGCTTCACGCTGAAGCAGGGCGGCTACGAGGTGGTTGAAGCCGAGCACGGCCAGGACGCGCTGAACAAGCTGGCTCGCGGCCCCGTTGACCTGATCCTGACCGATCTCAATATGCCGGTGATGGACGGAATCACGCTGATCCAGAATGTGCGCCGGATGCCATCGATGAAGAGCAAGCCGATCCTGATGCTGACGACGGAAGGACTGGCGGCGAAGAAAGAACAGGGCAAGGCCGCCGGGGCCACGGGCTGGATCGTCAAGCCCTTCGACCCGGAAAAGCTGCTGCAAACCCTGGCCAAGGTGCTGCCATAACGCCATGAAAATCGACCTGAGCCAATTTCGCCAATTGTTTCTCCAGGAGAGCGCCGAGCATATCGCTTTGATGGAGACCGGCCTTCTGCGCCTTCGCACCGCACCGGACGACGTGGAATTGCTGAATGGAATCTTCCGCTCGGCGCATTCCATCAAGGGAGGCGCGGGTTCATTTGGTCTGAAGCATCTGGCCCACTTCACGCACTCGCTCGAGAATCTGCTGGACCGGATGCGATCGCTCGATGTGCGGGCCACGGATGAAGTGATTGGCACGCTGCTGCGCTCCGTGGACGTGCTGCGCAACCTGCTGGACGCCGATCCGAATATGAATCAAGACGACCCCATGCCGGCCGATGCCGTCGCACTGGATGCTCGGATCACAGCGCTGCTGCCGGGCGAGAGCCAGCCCTCCGAGGCTAAAGCCCAGGACTTCTTTTCCACCTCTAGTGGCACAACTGAAATCGTGCCCTTTCAAAACGGGAGTTCCGCCACCGACGGCGAGGCGCGATTGCCGGAAGAAAATCTGCCCGCGCCAGAAACGGACGCGAAGGAAATCACGCTTTACAAGGTTGAATTCCGTCCCGACCGCGAGATTTTTTCAAGCGGCACCAACCCCATCACGCTGCTGCGCAATCTGGCCGCGCTGGGCACGGTAAGTTGCTGCCATCTGCATACGGACGACCTGCCCGCGCTGGCCGATCTGGACCCTACGCAGTGCTATCTTGGCTGGACGGTGGAGCTGGCCAGCCTGTGCGCGGCCGAGGAGTTGCGCGAGGTCTTCGAGTTTGTGGAGCATCTGGCGGAGATTCGCATTTCATCTTCCGATCGACCACAGCAGGATCGTCCGCAGCAGTTGCTCTTCGCGCCTCCGCAGGATGAACTGGTGGAGACCCGGATTGCAGCCTCGCCCGCAAATTCGTCCGAGGCAAAGTTGACTGCGCCCGAGGCCCAGCCTGTATTTGTGGAACGCCGCAAGGCGCAGGTTGAAGATCGTCGAAAATCAACAGTCTCGGACCGCCGGCAATCCTCCGCCAAGCCAGCGGCGGGCGCCGAGTCGTCTTCGATCCGCGTGGCCATCGACAAGGTTGACCGGCTGATCGATCTGGTGGGCGAACTGGTGATTGCCCATGTGATGACGGCTCAGATGGTGGAGGACTTTGAGCCCTCCTGCCTGCCCAAGCTGCGCGAGTCGGTGGCGGCGATGGAGCGCAATACCCGCGAGTTGCATGAGCGGGTGATGGGGATTCGCATGTTGCCGGTGGGAACGCTTTTTCAGCGCTACTCGCGCACGGTTTATGAGATTGCGCAGACCACCGGCAAGCAGATTCGCCTGGAGATGAGCGGAGAAGAGACCGAGATCGACAAAAGTATGCTGGAGCTGCTGGGCGATCCGCTGACGCATCTGATCCGCAACGCCGCCGATCACGGGATTGAAGCGCCGGAAGCGCGGCTGGCAGCGGGCAAGCCGGTCGAGGGCGTCATCGAGTTGCGAGCCTTCCATCGCGCCGGAAGAATCGTGATTGAAGTCTGCGAGGATGGCGCGGGAATCAATGTGGAGCGCGTGCGCCAGAAGGCGATCGAAAGCGGGCTGATCGCGCCCGAGACGCAGATGAGCGACGAGCAGTTGCAGATGCTGATCTTCGAGCCGGGATTTTCCACCAAGGAAGAGATCAGCGACCTCTCTGGCCGCGGCGTGGGCATGGATGTGGTCAAGCGCAATGTGCAGCAGATGAACGGCACAGTCAGCCTGGCGAGCGAAAAAGGGCGCGGGGCGACAATCACCATCGAACTGCCGCTGACTCTGGCGATTCTGGAAGGCCTGCTGGTGCGCGTTGCCGACCGAACGCTGGTGCTGCCGCTGCTCAGCGTGGTTGAAACCGTGCCGCTGCGCGATGAGCAGATTGTGCGCGTGGCCGAGCAGGGAGAAGTGGTGGTGATCCGAGGGGTATCGATTCCGCTGCTGCGGCTGGCCAGATTTCTAGGCGTCTCTCAACAGACAATGGACGCCCGCGAGGAGAACAGCAACCGCAGGCTGGCCGTGATTGTGGAGGCCGGACGGCGCAAGATTGGCCTGGTGGTCGATGAGTTGCTTGGCCAGCAGCAGGTTGTGGTCAAGAGCCTGGAGCGGAATCTGCACCGGATTGACGGGTTGATGGGCGCAACCATTCTGGGCGACGGCCGCGTCGCGCCGATCGTCGATGTGACTGGCATCGGCGCATTGGATCTGTTCAGCCTGCAAGCTCCAGTCAAGGAATTGCAAAGGAGCGCGCCGCCGGTTCAGTCTGGCCGGGCCGCGGTGTCCAGCCAAAGAAACCAAGGAGGAAGCACACATGAACTGGTTTAAGAATCTTAATGCCACGCCGCGCCTGATGGGCAGCTTTGGCGTCCTGCTGGTGCTGACGCTGGGCATCAGCTACCTGGCCATCGACAACCTGAGCGCGGCCAATGATCGCGTCGATTTTCTCTACCACAAGGATATGGTCGGCTCCACCCACGCCGACGGCATCACGATCAATGTGACCACGATCCGGGGCGACGACCTGAATGCGATCTATCGCGCCGCGGATGCCGCGGCCGTAGCTGCCTCGGAGAAGGATGAGTTGGCCGCGATGGCCGGACTGAATGCCAATCTGGATGAGGCCGACAAGCTTTTTTTGACCAAAAAAGGCATGGAGCAGTTGGCCATTATCCGCAAAGCGCTGCCGGACTATGAGCGCGCGCAGGCGGAGCTTTTCAGCGCTCTCAAGGCCAAGGACACGGCCGCCGCCGATGCCGCGCTGGCTTCGGCTGTGCAGTACCGGTCGGTGATTCTTGGCGCCAGCGATGTAGCCAGAACCCTCAAGACCGATCATGCCGAAGAGGAGTTTCAGGCCAACGGGCAGTCGTATCAGACGGCGCGAACCCTTATGCTCAGCGCCAGCGCCATTTCGCTGTTTCTGGGCCTGATTCTCAGCATCGTGATTGCGCGCGGCTTCTCGGTTCCGCTGGGCCAGGCCGTGGCCGTGCTGGAGAGAGTGGCAGACGGCGACCTGACAGTCGAACTGGACGTGCATACCAAGGACGAAGTGGGGCGGATGGCCGAGGCGCTGAACCGCGCCGTTGAAAAGCTGAACAACACCTTGCAGGAGGTGGCTGAAAGCGCGGCCAGGGCAAGCTCATCTTCGCAGGAGTTGGCGGCGGCCTCGGAATCGATCGCCTCCGGCGCGCAGGAGCAGGCGGCCAGCCTGGAGGAAACATCCGCCAGCCTGGAAGAGATTACCGCGGCCGTGCGTCAGAGCGCCGACAACGCCAACCAGGCCAGCCAGCTTGCGGCCGGCTCCAAAGACACCGCCGAGCAGGGCCAGGAGGTTGTCTCAAAGGCGATTACCGCAATGGCCGAAATCAACGCCGCATCGGCCAAGATCTCCGACATCATTTCGACCATCGACGAGATCGCTTTCCAGACCAATCTGCTGGCGGTCAATGCCGCGGTGGAGGCGGCGCGGGCCGGCGATGAGGGACGCGGCTTTGCCGTGGTCGCATCCGAAGTGCGCAGTCTGGCGCAGAGAAGCGCCGTGGCGGCCAAAGAGATCAAGGTTCTGATTCAGGATTCGCTGCGCAAGGTGGATGCCGGATCGGGCCTGGTGAACCGCTCGGGCGAGACGCTGCAAGGCATTGTCGGCTCGGTCAAGCGCGTCACCGACATTGTCGGCGAGATTGCCGCGGCCAGCGGCGAGCAGAGCACCGGAATCGAGCAGGTCAACACCGCCATGACGCAGATGGATCAGGTGACGCAGTCGAACTCGGCGCAGACCGAGGAGCTTTC
>CAZDYU010000105.1:0-15402 GCA_964509755.1 uncultured Occallatibacter sp.
CTCGGCTTCGAACTAACCATGATTCCGGCGGAGGTGTGAAGATGTTCCTTGGGAGCCGTCCACCAGCTTCGCCAACCCGCGAGGCATGAAACCGTGGCACCAGCCTCCCGGCCCGCGCTCGTTTCCTTTTGGCGCGAATTCAGTCGCGCCGCAACATCGCCTCAATCGTAATAGGTTGCCGTAGTCGTATCCGTCTCCCAGATCGTCGCGTCCTTCACCCGCACCCGGCCTCCGGTCATCGCCGTCAACTGCTCGCCGCTCTGATCGAAGAAATACTTGGCCAGGTTCTCCGCCGAGGGATTCAACTCGGTAAACGGCTCCAGGTCATTCAGCATCTGGTGGTCGATGCGCTCGATCACTGGCCGCAGAACCTGCTTCAGCAGCTTGAAGTCCAGCAGCAGCCCAGCAGCATCCAGCTCGGCGCCAACCAGCGTGACGCGCACTTTGTAATTATGCCCGTGCGGATTCTCGCACTTGCCCTTGTAATTGCGGAGGTAGTGTCCGGAGGAAAAACCTGCCTCTACGGTAACTTCATACATGGATCTCTGCTCGATTCTTTGCGGGGAAGCGTCCCTCTCTATATTTTAGTCCCCCACCGGCTTTGGCCGCCCCACGGGCACGAATCTCTAGCCCCTGCCTCCTGATCGGCTATAACGTGGACCTCCCGGTCCATGCTTGTTTCTTCCTGCTGCTTTTAACCACGCCGCCCGCGCCGCCGCGCCTCTTCGCCGCGCCGCGCCACCTGCTCAAAGAGGTGGCTCATCACGCCAATGAGCGCCGCGGCCAGCCCTGCCACCATCAGAAACATCGCCACCGTCCGCCACAACGACCCGTTAGCCGGCAGCCCCGGCTGAAAGCTCGATGGCATGAGCGACATCCCCGCCGAGATCACCGCGAAGAAGACCAGCGCGCCAGCCAGAATGTAAAAGTTTCGTGACATAAAATCAGCAGTAGCCAAAGCCGTCTTGCTGCGATTCTACGCGGAAAGTGGGTAAAATTCGATGACCTCATGGCCCGAAAATTGTCTGCATTTCTACAAGAAAAAAGTGCTAGAGGGATTCTTTTCGGCGATCTCAACACAAATTCAGCCCTTTTTCCGCAGCCTGTAAAACCCCGGCCTACCAACTGTTCCCTTCACAACAGAGCCTCTCGCAGTGCCTTTACGCTTGTAATTGGCGGCAGGCAGGTGCGGTTGCGGCAGACCAAGGCCCAAGCTTTAGCTCCAGCCGGCTGCGGAACCAGCAACAGCGTCTTCGCCAGTTCCTCGGGAAGGCCGCCTGGAACCAGCCGCTGCGCTGCAATGCGCATCACCGTCTTATTGACGGCAAAGCGGTCCATCGCCACCTCTTCCAGCGTCTCCGCCTCAGCACCCGAGCCGACGACCGCAACCTCGACCGGATCGAGCAGCAGCCGCTCCAGAGCCAGCCCGTACGAGCCGGCGTAAAGTCCAAAATGCTCGACGATTCCCGCAAAATAATTCAGTGCGCATTCGGCAATCTCGCGGAACTCCTTGCGTCCGCTCAGTTGCTCCAGGCGCAGCAGCGCGGCGGCAGCCGTCGGATTGCCGGCTGGGGTGGGCGTGTCTTGCAGCGGCTTGCGCCTTGCGGCCAGAGCCCCCAGCGCCG
The DNA here is from genome assembly GCA_964509755.1 of uncultured Occallatibacter sp. Classification (GTDB taxonomy): domain Bacteria; phylum Acidobacteriota; class Terriglobia; order Terriglobales; family Acidobacteriaceae; genus Telmatobacter. The sequence goes on from CAZDYU010000105.1 coordinate 1,626, forward strand.
CGGCTCCGGCTTCTGGCGTAGCGGCATCGTCAAAGGCCCCAGCGGTCTGGTCGTAAAAGCGCGCAATCAAGGCATCGGCCAACTTGATGGCGACACGATAAAAGCTCATCTTGCCAGTGGCGAGCCATGCGTCCAGGCAGGCGTGAATCGTAAAGGCGTAGTCGTCCAGCGTCCCCGGCGGCTTCTCCGGTAATGCATCTCCCGCGGGCTGGTCTCCGTACGCAATCACGTGGCTGAGCAATTGATCGCCGTTCCAGGCCTCGTTGAGCAGCCGGTCCAGCGTCAGCAGCGCAAAGTCGCGGGCCGCATCGTTGTGCAGAATCCGCGCCGTTTCCAGATACGCGCTGACCGCCATCGCATTCCAGCCGGTGTAGAGTGTGCGGTCGATAAAGGGCGTGAGGCGCAAGGCACGCGCGGCTAGCAACGCCCGCCGGGCTGAGGCTAGAATCAAGCGCACTTCCCCGTCGCTCTGGCCGGCCTCCGCCGCCAGTTCGCCAATGGATTGATTCAGATGCAGAACATTCTTGGCTGGGTTGTGATGCATATCCCCCAGCTCGCGCAGATCCCAATAGCGCAAGGCCAAATCGCGTTCGGCGGGTGCAAAGCCGGCTTCATCCAGCGCCAGGCGAGCTTCGGCTAGAGTCCAGGTAAAGTAGTCGCCATCGTCGTCGAGGTTAATGTCGGCGTCTTGCGAGGCATAGAAGCCGCCGCTCTCGCGGTCGGTCATCGTGAGGTCAAGCCAGCCCACAATCTCGGTCGCTGTGAGCAGGAAATCCTCGCGATGGAAGCTCTGAAAGCCGTGCAAGTAATTGCGCAGCAACTCGGTATTGTCGTAGAGCATCTTCTCGAAGTGCGGCACGCCCCAGCGCTCGTCCACGCTGTAGCGATGGAAGCCGCCGGCCAGTTGATCGTAGACGCCCCCCTGCGCCATTTTTTCCAGCGTCGTGGTAAACGCGCGGCCGGCCAGCGGATTTTCGCGGTTCATCGCAACTTGCAGCAGCAAGTCCAGCGCGGCAGGATGAGGAAACTTGGGCTGTGAGCCAAAGCCGCCGTTCAGCGGATCGAAGCGCGTCAGGATCGAAGAGACAAGTTTGTCGACCAGGCCCAGCGTCAGCGCATTTTCCGAGCCCAACCCGCGGCCATTGAAAGATTCATTGTGCTCGATGGCCGCCATGGCGCTCGATGCGGTCTCAAGAGCCTCTTCGCGGCGCTCGCGCCAGACCTGCGCCAGCGCCGTAAGCACGCGCGCAATGCCAGGCCGTCCATAGCGGTCGTCGCGGGGAATGTAGGTACCCCCAAAGTAAGGCTGTCCGCTGGGCGTGAGAAATGCGGTGAGCGGCCAGCCGCCCTGCCCGCTGATCGCAGAGACCGCGGACTGATAGCGCGCGTCTACATCCGGGCGTTCGTCGCGGTCCACCTTCACGGCCACAAAAAGCTGGTTGATAAGCGCGGCAATCTCCGGATCCTCGTAAGACTCGCGATCCATCACATGGCACCAATGGCACCATACGGCGCCAATGTCCAGCAGAATCGGCTTGTCTTCCGCCTGGGCACGGGCAAATGCCGCCGCACCCCAGGAATGCCACCAAACCGGCTGGTGACGCGCCGAGCGCAAGTAAGAGCTTGCCGCCTCTTCGAGGCAGTTGGTTGGTGGGGGGGAGGATTCAGGCGTGGGGAAAACGTCGTCATCCATGAGACGAGAATACACCGGTGAGGGGCGGGGCGGCTAGGATGGGGTGCGAGTGATTCAAAACGATTCCAATCAGATTCGAGTGAAATCGATCAAGAACGGTTCCTTTCCTTCGAGGAAATCTTCAAGCAGCCAGGCTTTTTCTTTTCAAGCGCATAGGACGAATCAAGACCTCCGCCGGGATTCGGAGTTTCTCATTCAGTTGCCGGATCATGGACAAGGACAAGGCACGGTCTCGACGCAAAACTTCATAGACGCGGCTTCGGTTGCCAATAATGCCAATGAGTGCCTTTTTATCTGTTCCCTGCTGTTCCAACCGGAACTTGATGGCCTCAATCGGATCGGGCAAATCCATCGGGAAATGAGATTCCTCATAAGCTTCGACCAGAGTGATAAGAATCTCCAGAAGGTCACCGTCGCCGGTGCCTTCCTTAGCGTCCCAAAGTCGTTCAATCGCCAAAAGGGCGGCTTCGTGGTCGGCGTCAGTCTTAATGGGTTTGAGTTGCATATTGAACCGTCCTCACATTGATAGCGTCATATTCCTTGTGCGTTCCCAGCCATTTAATGAATAGAGCGCCTCGATCGTAATTCACCGCAACTACCAGACGATATGCATTTCCCTTGATGTTGAAAACCACCCGGTCTGCGCCTACTATGCTTGCATGGGCGTAGCTCGCCTTGATGTGTGATGAGTCCTTCCACTCCGCCCGTCTAGCCTCCTGAAACCAGGAATCGAGGGCAGCTTTCACTGCGCTGTGATCCTTGTGTCCCTCCATCTGTTCGAGGAAACGTTTCAAAGTGCTTCTGGCGATAATGCGCACACCCATTACAGTATCATGTTCCCAAAATGGATACAAGATGATACCTGCGAATTTCTCCCCTACTTCAGCGCAACAAAGAGGGCGGCAAACCGTCGCCGGTCTGCCGCCCTTGCTGTCTTGCTTGGGGTTCGTGGTATCCCACCCATTCCGCAATGAACGCGGAATGGATGGGCACCCACTTTCATTTCATCCTACCCAGTTTCATCTCATCGGGTGAACCATCCGAAATTCAGTTCGCTCTAAAACAGATTCCAAAGCGACTGGTTGTAGACCGCGTGGTGGAACTGCACCTCGGAGCCTTTGACAATGCTTCCCAACTCGCGCGGAGAGCGGTTGGCGACGGCCTGCTTCAATTCGGCATAGCGGAATTGCACATCTCTGCCCAGAATCTTCGCAATCCATCCCGACGATTCAAAGTCCGCAATCGCCTTCTGGATGTTGTCGGGCAGATAGCGGCCGCCGGCGCGCAGGTTTTCGACCTTTGAGATTTCGCCGTCCAGCCCGGTCTTGAAGATGCCGTAGAGCGCCAGATACGGGTTGGCGTCCGGTGCCACGGCGCGGACTTCAGTCCTCATGGACCGGTGGTTGCCGATGGGAACCCTAACCATGGCGCCGCGATCGACCGCCGAGGCGCGAATCTGGTTCGGCGCTTCAAAGTGCGGGTCCAGGCGGCGATAAGCGTTGACGCTCGAGTTGAAGACCAGGCAAAGATCCAGCGCGCTGGTCAGAATGCGGTCCAGGAAGTTCCAGCCAAAGGGAGAGAGCTGCTCTTCGCCCTTCTCATCCCAGAACAGGTTTGTCTTGCCCTTGGAGACCGAGACGTTGGTGTGCATGCCGCTGCCGTTGACGCCCACAACCGGCTTGGGAAGATAGCAGGCCGTATAGCCCATATTGTTGGCGATCTGGCGGGTCAGCAGTTTGTAAAGCTGAATCTGGTCGGCCGCGCCCACGGCTTCCGCGTAGCTGTAATTGATCTCGAACTGGCTGGGGGCAACTTCCGGGTGATCCTTTTCGTTCTGGAAGCCCATGGCGCGCTGCACTTCCGCCGAGGTGTCGATGAACTGGCGCAGCGGGTCCAGCGGCAGCGAGTGATAGTAGCCGCCGGCGCTGATGAACTCAAACTTGCCCGTCTCGTGGTAGCGCTGCTCGGCGTCTTTGCCGGCAAACAGGAAGCCCTCGATCTCGGTGGCCGCGTTCAGCGTGTAGCCGTTGATCTTGTGCTGCTCGTCGGCATAGGCCTTGAGCACGCCGCGCAGATCGCCGGAGTAGGCGGTTCCATCCTTGTCGATCACGTTGCCAAAGACCAGCACCTTACCGGTGCCAAAGACATCGGCCGGCACCCAGTAGAATGCGCCCCAGTCGATTCCGAGCCTGAGATCGCTCTCTTTTTGCGCGGTGAATCCGCGGATCGACGAGCCGTCGAAGGTGAGGTTTTCATAGGCGCCAAGCAGAAACTTCTTGTCGTAGTCCAGCAGGTGCAGGCGGCCCTCGAGGTCGCTGAAGAGCACGGTCACGGCCTTGATCCGCTTCTCATCGGTAAGATACTTGAGCCGTTTTTCACGAATCTCATGAGCCGCAACGCGGTTGGCGCGGTCGGCTTTGGCTTGCAGGTTGAGTTCTTCCAGTTCCTCATATGTGAGAGCTAGAAAGTTGCGGTAGTCAGTGGGCATGGTTCTCCTTTGGCGAAAGTTCGAGAGGAATTTGCATAAAATCTACCACCGCCGCCCGGCGCTTGGCAATCTGAAATCCAGACGCAGAAAGGCAATGCCGGAAGCTGGATCGCTTGCAGCATTGCCTTTTGGGGTAAAGAATGCGTGATTTCGCTCAAGTTGAACCTGCAGGCGCATCCGGTCTGGATGCCCCTGCCGAACTCTGAACTAAGCCACTGGTACAGTCTTGATCGTCTTCAGAATGCGGCTGACAATCTGGTAAGGATCGGCCTCCGAGTTGGGACGGCGGTCTTCCAGGTAGCCCTTGTACCCGTCGCGTACAAAGTTGACTGGCAGCCGGACCGATGCGCCGCGATCCGACAAACCGTAGCTGAACTTGTCGATGGCCTGCGTCTCATGCAGGCCGGTCAGGCGCAGGTGATTGTCCGGACCGTAGACGGCGATATGCTCGGGAATGTACTTCTCAAAGGCCGCCATCAGGGATTCCAGATAAGCCTTGCCGCCCACTTCGCGGATCTGCCGGGTGGAGAAGTTGGTGTGCATGCCGGAGCCGTTCCAATCGCCCTTGATCGGCTTGCAGTGCAGAACAAAGTCCACTTCGTACTTCTCGCAGAGTCTGTACATCAAATAACGGGCCATCCAGAGATCGTCGGCAGCCTTGGCGGAGCCTTTGCCAAAGATCTGGAACTCCCACTGTCCTTTGGCCACTTCGGCGTTGATGCCTTCGTGGTTGATGCCGGCAAACAGGCAAAGCTCCAGATGCTCGTCGACGATCTGGCGGGCAATGCTGCCCACATATTTGTAGCCGACGCCGCAATAAAAGGGGCCCTGGGGACCGGGAAAGCCGTCCTTGGGGAAGCCCAGCGGACGTCCGTCCTTGTACAGGAAGTACTCCTGCTCAAAGCCAACCCACAGGTCGGGGTCGTTCTCGATCGTGGCGCGGGCGTTGGTCGAGTTCGGCGTGCCATCCGGATGCATCACTTCGCAAAGAACCAGGTAGCCGTCCTTGCGCGCGCCATCGGGATACAGGGCCACAGGTTTCAGTACGCAATCGGACTTGTGTCCGTCGGCCTGCATGGTCGAGCTGCCATCAAAGCCCCACACGGGAATATCCGCCAGCGTGGGCGGATTTTCAAAGGTCTTGAGCTGAGTCTTGCCGCGAAGTTCCGGGATGGGCTGCTTGCCATCAAGCCAAATGTATTCAAGCTTGTACTTGGTCATGGGTCTCCTTCAGATTTTTTAGGTGCGGATAAAGATGTGGGGCATTGGTTAAAATTATCTGGGGCGAGATATAAGGATTTCATGAAGATTTCTTATCTAAGCAGTGGAAAAATAGACAAAATCCCCCTTCCGCCTGCCTTAAAGGTAGGCGGAGGAGGTGTTTAGTCGGAATAGCCGCAAGATTCTTTACCGACTGAAGGATTCCCAGATCCCGCTTTTGGAACCTGGGAAGTCACATATCCTATCGCGCGGAAGCGCCGGTTGGCCGCACAGCAGGTGGCGACTATGGTTTTGGAACCGTATTGATGGTCTTCAGAATCCTCGAGACAATCTGGTAGGGATCGCCCTCCGAGTTCGGCCGGCGATCTTCCAAATAGCCCTTGTAGCCGTTCTTGATGAAGTTGACGGGCAGGCGGACTGAAGCTCCACGGTCTGAGAGGCCGTAGCTGAACTTGTCGATCGCCTGCGTCTCATGCAGGCCGGTCAGGCGCAGATGGTTGTCCGGGCCGTAGACGGCGATGTGCTCGGGAATGTACTTTTCGAAGGCCGCCATCAGGGATTCCAGATAAGCCTTGCCGCCCACTTCGCGCAGGTACTTGGTAGAGAAGTTGCAATGCATCCCGGAGCCGTTCCAGTCGCCCTTGAGTGGTTTGCAATGCAGCACCACATCCACTTCATACTTCTCGCAGAGCCGGAAGAGCAGGTAGCGGGCGGTCCAGGTGTCGTCGGCGGCTTTGGCCGAGCCTTTGGCAAAGATCTGGAACTCCCACTGCCCCTTGGCGACCTCGGCGTTGATACCCTCGTGATTGATGCCGGCGGCCAGGCAGAGTTCCCAGTGCTCATCGACAATCTGGCGGGCAATGCTGCCCATGTATCTGTAGCCAACGCCGCAATAATATGGGCCCTGAGCAATAAGCGGGAAGCCGTCTTTGGGCCAGCCCAGAGGACGCCCATCCTTGAAAAGAAAGTACTCCTGCTCCAAACCAACCCAAAGGTCCGGATCGTCCTCGATAGTGGCGCGCGCGTTGGTCGAGTGCGGAGTGCCGTCCGGGTGCATGACCTCGTTGAGAACAATATAGCCGTCCGTTTTGGTTGCATCGGGATAGAGCGCCACGGGCTTCAGCACACAGTCGGATTTGCTGCCTTCGGCCTGCATCGTCGAGCTGCCGTCAAAACCCCAAAGGGGTATGTCGGCCAGCGTGGGCGGTGTATCAAACGACTTGAGCAGGCTCTTGCCGCGCAGCTCGGGAACGGGCTTCTTGCCGTCAAGCCAGATGTATTCCAGTTTGTACTTTGCCATAGATCTCCTTTTTGGGGTTGGGGAATTCGGGTGAGGCCGTTCCTTTGGATTATGGGAGATAGTGCATAAGAAACCCATGAGGATTTTGGACTCGTCCAGTCCAATACGTCCGCTCCGCAATGAGCCGATCTACCGCCCCGCTTCTATCCAAGCGAGCCAGCAGCAACCTCCAGCCTGTTAAAATCGGTGCCATGAACCAAGCCGGCCGGCGTCTGTATTTCCGCGACCGGCTGTCCACTGTCCACTGAAAACTGACGACTGAAATCTGTTCACTGTTACCCCAGGTTGCCGCTTGTCTCTGAGATCCAATTCCGCCGCTTCCTTCTTTGCCGCCCAGCGCTTGCGCGGGCGCGGACAGCGGATCCTTCTCTTTATTCTGGAGTGCGCCCTGGGTGTCGTTGTCGCTGGCCTCGTTTCAGTGCTGGCGCATTGGTCGGGATGGCTGCTCCCCGTGGCCCTGCTGCTTTATCTATTGATTGTTGTCCCCATCGCCCTGCTCTGCGGATTCTGGCAGTCGGTGATCGTTTCCTGTTCGGCGGTTATCCTGCACGGCTACTTTGCCTCGCGCCAGCCGGAGTTTATCTCGCAGCCCAATCTAGCCACCGATCCGGCCAACTCGGTAACTTTGCTGGCCTTTGTGCTGGTTGCTTTGGTGGTCAGCCGTCTGTCGTCGCGTGTCAAGGAACACGCCCAGGAGGCCGAGTCCTGGGGCGGCCAGATGCACGACCTCTACGAATTCACCCGCCGCACTCTGGAGATGAATCTGCACCTGGAGCCGGGCCCGCAGTTGGCTGAGCTCGTCCATGAGATCTTTGCCTTGGAGGCCGTGGCCGTCTTTGACGCCGACCTGCATCAGGTCTACTCAGCCGGCATCTGGAACACCGACCCGCGCGAACTGGCCCAGAACGTCTACTACTTCGAGACCAGCGACGACGACTCGGTCAGTGGCGTTGGCCGCCGCGTGGTACGCCTCGGCTCTGCGCCGGTCGGTAGTCTGGTGGTGCGCGGTGAGACGAGCCCGCTCACCAACAACGCCATCGCATCGCTCATCGCCATCACCTTCGATCGCTACCGCGCCTTTGCCAATGAGAGCCGAATTGAGACCGAGCGCCGCACCGAGCAGCTTCGCTCCACGGTTCTGGACGGCCTGGCGCACGCCTACAAAACGCCGCTGACGGCCATCCGCGCCGCCTCCACCGGCTTGAGCGAGATGGGCCATCTCTCCGCGGCGCAATCCGATCTGGTGGCGCTCATCGATGAGCAGGCCGGCCAGCTCGGCGACCTCACCACCCGCCTGCTCACCACTGCTCGCCTGGATGCCGGCGAGGTCACCGTTCATGCCACGCCGGTCGGCGTCGCCACTTTGGTTGAAGAGGTGGTGGCCAGCCTCGGCGACCGCCTTGCCAGCCAGAAGGTCGTCATCGATCTGCCCGACGACCGCCTGGTCCTGCCCTGCGACCGCCAATTGATGGTTCTCATGCTGACGCAGTATATTGACAACGCATGCAAGTATTCGATCTTTGGCACCACCATCACCATTCGCGCCGCTAAGGCTCGCTCGGAGGTGATTTTTTCCGTGCACAGCTACGGCCCGGTGATCCCCATCAACGACCGGGAGCGCATCTTCGACCGGTATTATCGATCTACGAACCACTCCAACCGCGCCGCCGGCACCGGAATCGGCCTTTCGGTCGCCAAGCGCGTCGCACTTGTCCATGGCGGGTCCGTTTGGGTCGCCAGCGATGAGACGGAGGGTACCACGTTCTTTGCGGCCATTCCTGCCTCCGCGCAGAAGAGGGTTTCCCGATGAAGCAGACTGTCCTTCGCATTCTTCTTGTCGACGACGAATCGGCCATTCGCAGGGCGCTGCGTCCACCGCTGGCCGAGCTGGGCTTTCAAGTGGTCGAGGCCTCGCGCGGTGAAGAGGCTCTGCAGATGCTGCGCGCCGGCGGCTTTGACGTCGTGCTGCTCGACGTGAACATGCCCGGCATCGGCGGCATTGAGACCCTGCGCCGCATGAGGGCGCTCGCTCCCCGCCTGCCCATCCTCATGCTCACCGTGCGCGATGGAGAAGCCGACAAGGTCGAGGCCCTCGAGCTGGGCGCCGACGACTACGTCACCAAGCCCTTCAGCACCCGCGAGCTGATCGCCCGCATTCGCACCGCGGTCCGCCGCGTCCAGGCTCCGGCCCGCGCTGAAGATGCGCCCATCGAGATCGGCGAACTGCGCCTCGAGCCGGTCAAGCGCAAGGTCACCAAGCGCGGCCAGCCCGTGCATCTAACCCGCAAGGAATTCGACATTCTGCACTGCCTGATGAGCCGCGCCGGCCGCGTCATTACCTACGCCCGCCTGCTCACCGCCGTTTGGGGTGCCGACTGCCGAGAAGAGGTCGAGTACCTCCGCACCTTCGTCCGCCAGCTTCGCAAAAAAATCGAGGACGATCCGGCCAACCCCGTCTATCTGCTCACAGATGTGTATGTCGGCTACCGCTTCGCCGACACCCAGATGTTCGTCGGCGAGGAGGTGGAGGAAGCAATGGAAGAGACCGCGCCAGAAGAAGCGTCGAATGGATCACGCTGATCGCAACAACACGACGTGATTCTATCTTTTCCGAAATGATGCTGCGGAAAGGATGGGTACATGGCGGCATCGGAAATGGAATATAATTGAAGCGCGGGGATGTCTCATGGATTCGGTCAAGACAATTCGTAAATTTTCCAGCCATGAGGAACAGAAGGCTGAGATCAACCGCTATTGGCAGAGCCGTCCGGTGGGCGAAAGGCTATCTGCTGTGTGGGACGCGACCGCCGCTGCATACGCCTTCAAAGGGATAACCTATGATCCTACCCGAAGATCTGAAGCAACTCTTACTCGCATTCAACGCCCACGGAGTTGAATACCTGATCATCGGCGGATACGCGGTTGGCGTGTACTCCGAACCACGTGCCACGAAGGATCTCGATCTCTTTATCCGCGCAGATACCAGGAACAGCGAAGCCGTCTATCGCGCCCTTGCTGTTTTTGGCGCGCCGCTAGCTGGACTCACCCCCGCCAACTTCCGCGACGATCCCAACTCCATCTTTCAGATTGGACTGCCTCCAGCCCGCGTCGACATCCTTCAGCATATTGTTGGCGTGACCTTTGACGAAGCTTGGAAACAGCGCAAGGAAGCCTCTCTCGATGAAATAGCAACGCACGTTATCTCCGCCGAGCATTTGATCCAAAACAAGCTCCAGTCGGGAAGAATGCGCGACCTGGCCGATGTGGAAGCCATCCGTGAAGCAAACCCGGAAATACCTAATACGATTGAATCCGCGAATTGAGTTTATGGCCTTCCACCTTTTCCGCGGAAAATGCGAACAGGGTGGGGCTGGGTTTCCCAGATCCCGATTCTGGGAGCTGGGAAATCACGAACCTTTCCATGCCAGAATTTACTCAGGCACGAACCTCCCGCAAGCGAATAGCGAGCCGCTGGCCCCACCGCAGGTGGCTACTCGTCGTAGTGCAGCAGGCTGAAGATGTCGTATTCGGCGAAGCGGTCGCGGCCTTTCAAAAAGTCCAACTCGATGGCAAAGGCCAGCCCGGCAATCTCTCCGCCCAGACGCTTGACCAGTTGGATCGTCGCTTCCATGGTGCCGCCCGTGGCCAGCAGATCGTCCACCAGCACCACGCGCTGGCCGGGCTGAATCGCGTCGCTGTGCATTTCCAGCGTGTCGGAGCCGTACTCCAAATCGTAGGTCACGCGCTCCACATGGGCAGGCAGCTTGCCCGGCTTGCGCACCGGCACAAAACCCGCATTGAGGCGATAGGCCAGCGCCGGCCCAAAGATGAATCCCCGCGCCTCGATGCCCAGCACCAGGTCGATCTTGCGCCCGATGTAATGCGCAGCCAGCGCGTCGATCAGCTTGGCAAAGCCGACCTTGTCCTTGAGCAGCGTGGTGATGTCGTAGAAGAGAATCCCCGGTTTGGGAAAATCAGGCACCGTGCGCACCAGCGGCTTCAGGGCTTCCACATCGATAGGCTTGACGGATTCGGGCATGGGTCGGGCTGCTCCTTGATCGGGATTGTTTGTTGGGCTTCGCCTTCGATTATAGCGAGTCAGCGAGTCGGCGAGTCAGCAAATCAGCGGAACGCAGCTACGAGAGCGCATCCCATCGCCGGGCATTATTGTCCTCTCGAACGCCAGCTCATGCCGGAACCGGAAAAGAGTTGCCCGTGCGGCACACGCGCTGACTTGCTGACTTGCTGACTCGCTGACTCGCTGACTCGCTGACTTGCCGACTCGCTCTCCCGCTACCACGCCCCATCAATTCTGAAGGAACTAAGCTCATCGGCCTCGGAGTCAGCCAGCGTGTGTTCGATCAAGTTATCGACGCGGCAGCCACGCGGTCCCGAGCGCAATTTGGCGCGCAGCTCCACCAGATATTCAGCCGGGCCTGAGGCCACAACCTCCACCTCGCCCTCTTCGGTATTGCGCACCCAGCCGCGCAGGTCCAGCATCCCAGCCTCCCGCTGCACAAACCAGCGAAAGCCAACCCCCTGCACGCGCCCTTGGATCAGAAAGTGAACAACCATCGTTAGTGAGTTTTACAGATACGCCGCCGTCATGCAAATGAAAGAGCAGACTAAAAGCCAATCCGCAGATGGTTGCGCCGGTCTCCAGACCGGCGCTACTGGCGGCTTCCCAGCCGCCAGAAGCGGTGTGTGCAACTCGCCGTAGGTCAGACGGTTGTACAGGCTGCGGAAAAACTCTTCTGGAGGCAATTCCCAATGGCTTTGTAACAAGGGCACGACTTCAGTCGGGCCGATTAAGCCAATCATATCGATGTGGGCTTTACAGGCTGCGGAAAAACTCTTCTGGAGGCAATTCCCAATGGCTTTGTAACAAGGGCACGACTTCAGTCGGGCCGATTAAGCCAATCATATCGATGTGGGCTTTAGCCCCTGCTACGCTCAGTCGCGATTGCAACCTCCGAATCGCCCCTTTTCCGCGGCCTGTGTAGCCAATGAGCCAAATGTCAACCGGACAGGGTTGACTTGACATATCCAAACTGCAAATGTAAGCCTGAGTCAAACTTACACATCTACTTCCTATGGGCGTGCAAGCGGAACAATGACCTGGCAGTGCGGAGCGAAGGTCTCCCATCTGAGTTTGGGAGAACGGCCATCTATGACATTGAATCGCATTACGCAGTTCACGGCCCGGCTTTTGATTTCCGCATTATTTTGCAATTCAATGGCCTATGCAGCCGGCAAGCCGCTCGATTCCGCCACCGTCAAGGAAAAGATTGCGGAGCGAGGCGTCGGCCAGAGCGTAGGAGTCATTCTGGCCGACAATGCCGAGATCAATGGCATTATTGTCAGTATTGGTGACCAGAGCTTTGCCCTCAAGTCAGAAGGCGTTGACCAACCGCAGAGCATCCAGTATGCGGAGGTCACACGTATTCAGTTCACAGAAATTCACAGACATAAACACGGGCTTTCCAGGGGTGCGAAGATAGGTATTCTTGCTGGGCTCGGAGGAACGGCCCTGATCGTCGGCTTCGTGCTCTTAGTGAATGCAATTTTCAATAAGGGATATCATGATTGACCCCCGGTACGATCTTCGAGAGAGACGCCGGTTGCCTGAGTGCCGGGTGCCCCACCCTCGCCGCGTTCTTGTTTTTGCGGCTAGTATGGGGTAGCACAAACCTGTCCAAGAACCTCGCCCAACAGAAGCAGTCCAATTCGCCGCGTCGCTTCTAAAACCACTCCCATTCATTTGCAGATCTTTTCCCGCTGCGCGCGCACAATTGAAGAAGTCGCAAAAGGCGGTCCCAAATGATTGTCGACAAACCTTCAACGTACGCAATTTCAGCTTCTAGTCCTTCGTCCTTGGTTTCAGGTTTTGAGTCCATCTTCTCCGTTTCTTCTTCATAAAACTCGGCCACCCCCACCCCCCCCCTCACCTTTTTCGTCTCTTTGAAATTTCGTAACTAGCTATATATAAACATCTTATATTCGTCTCCTAGTTACTAATTAGTAATATTTCATCGCCTGTTTTGACCTCTTTTGGCAAAAAATAGCCCCTTTTTCGTCAAAAACGCCCACTTTTCGCCGATTTTCGCAACTGCTTTCTGCCGGTCTCACTCAAAGTCAGACCTCATTCTGGAGCCTCCAAATCACCTCCCGTTCATCTCTCGACCAAACTTCAAATGCGATTGCTCTGGTGTTCCTCTTTACATATTCCGGAATGACGACGGATTCATGCTACTGCCGATCGCTGCTTCTCGTTTGCTTTGGCCGCCACGCGCTACACTGGAAGTCATCATGGTCTTCGTCCTCGACAACTACGATTCCTTCACCTACAACCTTGTCCAGTATCTTGGCGAACTGGGCGCTGAGGTCCAGGTCTATCGCAACGACGAGCTGACCGTCGACCAAGTCGAGGCGCTCCATCCCGACCGCATTCTGCTCTCGCCAGGCCCTTGTACGCCCAGCGAGGCAGGCATCCTGGTCCCGCTCGTCCGCAAAATGGCCGGCAAAGTTCCCATTCTTGGCGTCTGCCTGGGCCATCAAGCCATCGGTGAGGCCTTCGGCGGCGACGTCGTTCGCGCCAGCCATCTGATGCACGGCAAAACCAGCCGCGTGGAGCACGACGGCAAGGGCCTCTTCGCCGGCCTCGACAGCCCGCTCACCTGCACCCGCTATCACTCCCTGATCGTCGCCGAGGAGTCGCTCCCCGCCGAACTGATGGTCACCGCCCGCACCCCCAGCGCCGATGGAAACAGCTCCGTCATCATGGGCCTGCGCCATCGCACCCTGCCCATCGAAGGCGTGCAGTTCCACCCCGAAAGCGTCCTCACCGAAGGCGGCCACCAGATGATCCGCAACTTCCTGGAGTTGTAGCCTTCATGCGACCTTTGGAAATGAAAACCGCCGGCGAAATGAAGGGTACAAGCTTCAGCATGAAGAGACCGGGCTTCAGCATGAAGAGTACGGGCTTCAGCGTGAAGGGTACAGGCTTCAGCATGAAGAGACCGGGCTTCAGCGTGAAGGGTACGGGCTTCAGCGTGAAGGGTACGGGCTTCAGCGT
>CAZDYU010000106.1:0-15270 GCA_964509755.1 uncultured Occallatibacter sp.
TGACAGACATGATTACGCCGTATCCAAAGGTTCATCGCACACGGTTTGCAGAGTTAGGTTATTGGCAAGTAGAGCCGGGATGCTGGTCTATCGTCAATTTCGACGAAGACGGCACCCCGCATCAAGTTGGCAACAAGTATGCAAGCAAGATGGAATTGCTTTCCAACTCGGAAGGGTACGCAGCAGAGTTTGGCTGCGATGGAGCAGCAAAGAAGGAGTCCGCGCCAGTACTGCTAACTGCGCTACAGGCATTGCTCATCTATGCAGATAGCTATTCCGAGGAGATGCGAAAGATTGGCAGGGGAGCCGAAGAGCTAGGCAAGGATGCGAAGTTCCCCGGAGTTGGATGGCAAGCCCGCACCGCTATTCACACGGCCACGGGAGTTTGGGCAGATTAAACCCGCAAAGCGTAACCGCCCGCCGGAGCGCATCCGGCATCCAGCCCGTAAGAGGGACCATGACGACGAAGGCAGAGACGAAGCCCAAAGGTGGGCTTGATTGTCCCAACTGCGAATTTCACATCGACGCGGCGACCGTTGCCCGCGCGTGGTTCGGTGACCCCTCCAAAAGCGGTCGGAAAAAGATTTTGCGGCCTTGCCCCAAGGGTTGCGGCAACGAGTTCGGAGCGCGGGAGATGAGAGTACACATCTCCGATTGCGACGGGTCGCCCGCTGCGCCCCCGGCACCCCACCCGCGCCCGCGAACAGGCACTCGACGCCGAGAGTCAACCAGCCTAGGGCCGTCGAGCTAGCGAGGAAAGGGCCGCTGGGCGTGGGTTGATACGAGAACTCAGAGTGCGGCCTGGAGCGGATCAAGTCGTATTCACGGTCTTTGCAAAAAGCCATCTTTGAAAACTGTTTTAAATTCCGGATTTGCACCGTTTTCTCATATTTCATACTGGCCTTCGTTTTTTCTTGACAGACTTTACCGGGGCGGTATAATGGCGCTGCTTCAAGAAGCAACGCAAAAGGCGTTTTGGAGATTGAACGTGATCCCTAAGTACGAAAAATGGGCGAACTGGTTTGCAGTCATTGCCACGTTCTTGATGTTCGTCGATTTTCTTGCTGGCTTTCATAAGCAGCACGAAAATCTTGACTGGGTGTTGATTGCCGTCTTCGTTCTACTCATCTTGATTATTCTCTCCCTTCGCTATCTGAGAGTAGCTAGTCTTGTGAGTGACGTTTATACCCGGTTTTCAATTGGAGAGAACATCACTGTCTGGCGCCGAGTTCTTCATAAATACCGTTATGTCGGCGTTAGCGGAGCAACATTTATATCCGAATTCCGCGCGTTTACGGCTCCCCCCAGAAATGGCCTTCATGGAACGGCGATTCAGATCCTCTTGCTCCTGCCGGACCCCGAGCTGGTACGCGAGTCGCAAATCCACGAAACCGGCAAAGAATTGAACACTGCCGACGCGGGTGTTGTCCTTCAATGCAACCGAATTAAGGACACCGCATCCACCTACCTGAGCGCGCCGGGACTGAACATCGAAGTCCGCTTTTACAGCGAAATCTGCCGCTACTGGGCCCATCTTGTCGACGATAAAGAGGTTTATCTGTCTCCCTTGCTTTTTAGGGAATCCGGCCTGGAAAGCACCGTCCTCCGCTTCGCCAATGGACCCGGCAAGAACTTGCTCGTTCGTTACTACATCGACGAATTCGAACGTCTCTGGAAAAATGCGATTCCGGCAGCCGAATACTTGAAGAAGACTACGGGGGTTCGTAATTGATATGGGCACAACGACCGTACCAGCCGCGCCTCCGGTTTGGACTCCATCAAGGTCCCTCATGTTTGAGTGTCATGCGCTCACCGATATTTGGACCGCGGGCGAGAATGCGAAATTGAATGATCGCCTAAGACTGACTGGTTTACTTGGTAGCATCCGCTGGTGGAGCGAGGCCATCGTTCGCGGATTCGGTGTTCGAGCCTGCGACCCGGTGAGCGAACCATGCAGGGGAGATCAGCATTGCGTCATTTGCGAGTTATTTGGAAAGGCTGATCCCCCCCAAGCAGCCAAGTTCGCCATAAGGGCCTGGGAGGACGCTAACAGGAGACAGCCGTTTACAAGAAAGCTGTCTAAGGGCAGCACTGTCATTCTTGAATTCCATTTTTATCGAGATAGAAATACTACGCTGGCAGAAAAGTACCTCTTGGTTAAGGCAATGGATGTAATCAGCCGCTATGGATCAGTTGGGGGTAAAACTACACTCAAACCCACTCGTCCCAGCGATATCCCGACCGACGCAACTGCGGCCAATCAAGATCGAGTAACAAGGGAGAATGCAAAGAAAGCTTGGTTAAATCGCCATTCCGACTACGGGTTGCTAAAGATCAAGACAGTCGATGGCGCTGAGCCACAGATTTGGAAGTCTCACCAAGAGCTTTTCGAGCGCGAAATGGGATGCGCCGCGTCATCGGACCAAAATTTTTGCCTCGATTTGCCTTCTTTGTCCTCCTTCTGGTTCCTGCCTGCGAGTACGCTTTTTGTTCACCCATCCCCAACGGGAGGGGATAACAGCATTAATAACCTACTCGGACTCGCGGATACGTTTAAGACAAGAGATGACAGACAACTTACACCGAAGTTAACTACTCCACCTGTTGGATGCAATCCGCTGAGACTGCACCTGCGTGGATTGCCTGAGAGGTTTTCGAAGGATCCTCTCGCATCCAGCAAGAAGGTATTCTCCTTCGGAAGCATGGGGAATAATGGCTACGCGCGAACATGGGGCTATGTATTAAACCAAGGCCTACTCACACATTTGCCTGATTTGTTAATCTCGGCAGGGATCACAAAAACAGCGGTCGATGGCGAGATTGTACTTCGGGAGCCGATTGGCGGGTAATTCTAGGCGCGAATATTCCAGGAGAGTTAATATGCACTTTTACGATACGTCCGCATACAACATAGGCCGGCCGCAAACCTCTGCCAGATGTGCCTCGCCGAACCCCGGGCAACTCAGGTGCTGTTTTGCCACTCCCGGATTCGCGCAGGATAACCTTGCCAAGTTCCCTGCGGATTCCTTTGCGCTCAGTGTGGACTTCAAACTGGTCACGCCATACATTTCAAAGGACGATGTGGATCCAACAAATACGGACCCCACCATCGTAAGGGAATGGGTGTACCGGATTCCAATGGTTCGCCCCACTACGTGGAAGGGACGGTTGCGCTTCAGTGCCGCGCAGACAGACGCGGGATCATCCACAATCGCAATGCATTTGTTTGGTCCGCGAAAGGATGCGGAGAATCCGGAGGAAGGCAGGCTCCACTTCTTCCCGACGTTCTTTGAGTCAAATGCCGAGGGGAATGAAGTCATCAATCCACATAACCGTACAACCCGGCGCGGAACGGTCCCAGTGACGCTGAAGTGTGTGAAAGAAGGGACCGTGGGAAAGTTCTGCTTGCTCTATCTGGGACCAACTCCTACCGAATTCGATCCGCAGACGATTCAAGGGGCAGTGGTTTCATGGGTGCGCGAGATGATCGAACTTCATGGTATTGGCGGGAAGACATTGAAGGGGTTTGGGCTTGGCAGTATTTCAGAGTATTCGATCATTACTGAAAAGGACAAGACGCGCGTAAAGTTAGGCGCTGAAGGTAACCCACAATGAATCCGATTGAGGATCGTCTCAAGAAACATCGTGAATGGATTTTGAGTGGCGAGTTCTGCTCTCTTTTGCACGACCTCGGAAAACTCAGTTCGAAGTTCATCGAATATCGGCAAACTTGGTACTTATCCCCCAATGGTTGGAACGAAGACACTCACGATCATTATTTTCTAAGAGATCACGAACCTTTCGCTGGCCAATATCCAAGCCTTATTGCCGATTTGAGCGTGGGCAATTGCTTCCCAATCGTGGGCGACACGTTTAGCGTCGAGCAAATCATGACAACCCACGCGAAAGGGTTTCCATGCTTCACGACCAAGTACGAGTGCGCACTCAAAGCCGGCGACTCGCTGGATTCCGCCCATCAGCGAAACAATCCGCTATTCAGCGGTGAGCAGACGCCGCGAAGCGGCGATCCTATCACTGATGTAGATCATCCCGTCTTTACATCGAATGTCTTTGGTTATGAGTCCGATGAAACACGCCTTACTCCCTCGATCCTGGATGAAAAGCGGAAAGCTCTTTACGCGAAACTGGAATCCAAGCCTGCTTGGAGATCATGGTGGGCTGGAGCAGCAGATGCCGAATCAAGAGTAGCCTGCCTGGAAGCAGTGCAAGAAGCCTTCGAGTTTGGTTTGGGCGATACTACGCGGCCTGTGAACGATACGTCCCTATGGGAACACACCTATTCAGTCGCCAGCCTAACCAAGGCAATCCAGGCCGCGTATGCAATTTATGGAGACGCTGCGTTCGAGACTGAAGATCAGTGGAGAAATCCTCCTCTGATGATGTGGGGGATCGGTTGGGATCCCATTCGCTTCATCGGGCAAGGCCAGCGTATCTACGATCTTGCCGCCCGGCGTGAGGTCATGCGCAAAGCAAGGGAGAGTGTCAAGAGTCTCATTGAATTCCAGTGGGCGATAGGAAATACCGTTTATGAAGACGACGGAGCCATGGTCTTTGTCGTCCCAGGCCGAGAGGCGAAGAACAAAGATGGCGCGTCACTCGAAAGCGCGTCTGAAGAATATACGCAGTTCCTTCAGAAATGTGAGAAAGAGATCGTACAGCTATTTGCCGTCGAGACAAGCTGTGAGTTGTGTCCGCGATTTGCGGATCAGCCTGCCTACAGGTACGGTGCTCCAGACCTGACCATGATCGTGAAGCTTCTAGCCGATATACGTATCCCTGGCAGCGCATATGTTCCAGCCGCGTTTTTCGAGAGAGCTTTAGAGCTTCCCGCAGAGTCCACGGATTCGGAAAATGTATGCCCTATCTGCCGTATCCGTCAGGCAAAGAGGCACGAAAAGGCCTGCGGCATCTGCCTCGGGCGGCGAGACAAGACTGCGCGTAAGCTGCGTGACGAGAGGAAGAAGCAAGCTTATCCAGAGACGCCGTACCTCGCTGAGATTTCGGATGGAAATGGCCGAATTGCCATGGTGGTTGCGCGATTCGGACTCGACAAATGGCTCAATGGAGAGATGGTTCGTACAACATTCGTAACCGAGGCCAATGGACTGGAGCGAGAACTTCTGTTGCTCGGCAAAACCAATGATACTGGTTTTATAGTGAACGAGCAGAATGCTTTAGACAAGATCAAGCGGATATACGGGGATAAAGATTGGTCCAAATACGATTTCCAGAGAATTCAGAATGAAGTTGAGGCTGCCCGCCGGAAGAACGGTAGCGACGAGTTCGTTCGTCCTGGTCTGGCAGAGGCCACGTATTTCTTGTATGGATATAGGAAGGCCTTCGAGCCGGAGATAAAATCGGCATGGCCGGACAAAAAGACCGTAAACCAAATTATTGCGAAAACTCCAACCGCATCTCGCCTGTTGAACGCGTGGATGACTACACAGCGCTTCTTCACCGATTGGACTTCCGCAGCAAACAGCGATGGGAAGAGCAGAATTCACAGGGTTGTGCCTACTCGCGAACGGATGGTTTACTCTCTGGACTCACTACTCGATAGCTGCCACAAGTTTCAAACTTACACTGGGACTATCAGCGAAAAGCCGATCGAGTTTACCGTTGATCCAAGCGATAGAACCGTAAGCATCATTCGAGGCATGATCGATTCTGCTGGCTCCATTACAAATATTAAGACAAGCGAAGGAACACCTATCGAGGGCGAAATTCAGGTTAATTTAGAGCGTAGGCCTCCGGAGCCATTTTCGCCTTTCCGCGTAGTTCTCGCGACGCCTGAGCTTTTCCTCATTCTAGTGCCTGCGGATAGTGCTCTTCCCGTGATTGATGCCTTGCATAAGGAGTTCGAGGATAGGTTTGGAAAGGTTATTGGCCGATTGCCTTTCTCCATCGGGTCCATATTCTTTCAAGAGAAGCAGCCCATGTTCATTGTTCTCGATGCAGCCCGTCGCATGTTAAACAATTTCGCCAGTCGCCATGGCAAAGTCCAAAGCAAGTGGACGGTTAACAAAGATTCGGACAAAAGCGGAAGTATCAATTTTGAGAACGGCTATAGCTGGAATCTATCCTCGAAACCTGGTCATCAGAAGAAAGACTTCTACCATCCCTATGTTCTTGTCGAGAATTGCGATGCGAGCCGCAATTCTTATCAGGAAACGCCAATGGGCAACGTGGTGCATATTTCAGATGTCAAGGAAGGCGACATTGTGCATCCGCCGGCGAGTGACTTTGACTTTGAGTTCCTAGATTCGAGCGCGGCGCGATTCCGAATTTCCATCGGCAAGAATAACAAGCGAGTAGATCATGTCTTAAATGATTCCTTGCTTCTTCCAATTCCTCTTGAGGCGCTGAGCGCTGAGATGGTCAAGACCTGGGATTTGCTGAAGTCTCAAAAGTTAACGAACAGCAGCTTGCGCGATATGCTCACGTTGCTCATGGCCAAGTTGGAGGAGTGGCATGTCCAGTTACCGCTCCTGGACGTGGGGAGGTCCGGTGAACCTGCCTTCGAATGGACACAACTCGTGCATCAGCAGATCGTTCACAGACTTCCCAAATTGGACGATAACGAGCGGAAAGTTATCGAGGCGCAAATCGAGAGCGGTATCTTCTTTGAAACGGCCTTTCTGTACCTGCACATTCTCAAGCAAGGTTTAGAGAACGGAGATTCAAATGTCTGAAGTCTATCAGCAAGTTCGCCACTGGTTATGGGCTGTCGATCCAATCCACGTCGGAATGGGCCGCCAGCAGATCTCGCGAATCGATATGCCTGTGACCCGCGAGCCGGGCACAAATCTGCCCGTGTTGCCTGGGTCGAGTCTCACCGGTGTTTGCCGCGCATATTCTGCAATCAAGCATGGGAAGCCTGGGCTTCTTTGCGCCGGCAAAGGAAATCAGGAAAATGAGGAAGGAGAGGAGCATTGTGGCGAAGATACCTGTCCAGTATGTTGTGCATTCGGCTTTTCCAAAAACAAACCCAAGAAGAGCCGCCAGGGGCTCGCTCAGATCACAACGGCGCATATCCTCATGTTTCCTATCGCCACCCAGTATGGACCTGTCTGGATCACGAGCTATCGCCAGTTACAAGATGCCGGATTCGAGGGTCAACTGTCATCAATCACAAGTGGGAAATTTGTTGCAGCTACTGGCGGAGACCTCGACGGTGTCGCAGTTCTGTCGCTTGGATGGCTTACGCTTCAACGTCAGCCCGGCACTTTCAACGTGAGCGATTGGAAGTTCCCCGGAGTTCTCGCGGATGGCGCAGCGCCGAAAACGGATAAAATCGGAGATGATTTTATTAAGAGGCTAGGCGGGAATGTCGTAATCGTTGACGATGCGCTCTTCGGCACCCTTGTCAACGACAATATGGAGGTGCGCACCCTCGTCTCTATTGACCCGAAGACCGGAGCCGCAGAGGCTCATATGCTTTTTACCTACGAGGCAATCCCTCGCGGCGCGCTGCTTTGGTTTGAGGTTATCTATACCAACCCGGCCACCTACAACATTCTTGAGATGACCACGGACAAGATGAAAACTGCGGTCGTTGCTGGTTTTGAACTGATGAAATATCTCGGCCTGGGTGGAATGAATACACGGGGCCTGGGCAGGGTTGATATTCGACCAACTCAGCTACCATCACCGCCTCCGCCAACAAGCAAGGAGCCAATATGACGCCAGCATCCTCCTTACCTGTGCTCGATCTAGCTTGCGCAACCGTCGGGCGGGAAGCTGCTCAAAAGATTGGCGCTGGCGGTGTGCCTTTCTTTTCCGATCTGGCAACGCTTCTGCATCGGGAAGGCCTATATATGGTCTTCGTCTATCTTTCGAGCCGGAGCTCCAAGGCTGACGCAGTTGCTCCAAAGTGTGTTCCGATTATGAGATTGTTTCATGACCTTCTGAAGAACAATCTCTCCGGCCTGTCTTGGACACAACACGTCACCGCCACATCAATGGTGAGCGACATATCCACTGTTTTTGGCGACCGTCTCGCGGAACTGATCCAAGCCAAAACGATCCTGGAGCGTTGCCTGGACTATGCCAGCGCACACGCGAAGAGTTATAGAAAAGAAGAAGCGCCACCGAAGGGGAATGAATGAGCTGGCAATTGTTCAAGACCATATACGAAGCCGCCAGCGATATCACCATCGGCGGCGACAAGCTCGGGTTTGTGCAAAGGACGCGGTATTATATCCCGGCGAGAAGTCTATGGGGCGCTGCCACGGCTAATCTGACGCAACAATTGAATGCAAAGCCGTGTGCCTATGACTATCAAAAAACAGGCAATCAATTGTTGGATGATTGCAGATTCTCTTACCTATATCTTACCGATTCCCACAAGACGGTGATGCCGTGGCCGGTGACTACGACCGACGCAATCTCCGGCCTCGACCCGGAAGAGTTTGAGCAGTGCTATGTCTACTCGCGTACGCGAACCGCAGTCGCGCCGGGTACATCTACCGCAGAAGATTCGGCGCTCTTTGAATTTGAATTCCTTCGTTCCAGGAACGATGATGGTCTACACATCATGTGGACAGGGTACGTTTGGCTCAGAGATTCGGAGAATCTTAGCCCTGAGCAACTGCGCAAGGCACTTTCCCGGATTCAGGTAGGCGGTGAGCGTCACTACGGCGCTGGACAACTCTTGCTACGGGAATGGACGGAACTCCCATCCGCCTCCGCCGAGATTTTCGGCGTGACATCAACCTGCGATGAATCAGGACCAAAGTTGCAGTTGGTGGACGACAAGCCCGTTCACTTGCCTGCCCACTTAGCAATCAAGGGTCTGAATATCGACGTGAGTGGCGAGTTCGAGTTGCTTCAGGGAAGAGTGTGGACAGACACGAAACCCGTTCAGGGACCGGGCAGAACTGTAGAGCCATTCGGAGGACTTTGCTGGATGCCCGGAGCAGTACCTAAGGTCTCCCAGACTGTTTCGCTGACAATTGACGGATACGGAATTCTAAGATCTGTAGCCGGATGACCGTCTGATGATGCTCTTCTCTCTCCCCCCGCTCCGTATTGCTCGCCTATCAATAGAATTGAGACCTGCCGGTCCGTTGCACTTTCCACTCGAAGAGCGTGGGAACGCATTGCGGGGCGCATTTGGCACGGTCTTTCAGAGATTAGTTTGCGATCATGGCTGCCCGGGAACTCGCACCTGTGCCAAGCGTGAGTCCTGCGAATACGCGCGAATATTCGAGCCTCGGTGGGGGGACGGTCCAAAGCTTGGAAGTGAAGCCCCCCGCCCGTTCGTTTTTCGTCCCCCCCTTAGCAGCAATGCAGAATTCGGCCCCCACCGACCGATCTTTTTCGAGGTACGGCTCTTCGGCGAATCCGTATCAGCCGCCGAGCAATTCATACGAGCCTTTCAATCACTTGAGCATACAGGCCTCTATGGTCAATCTGTCCGCCTTGAGTCTGTCAATTTTCTTGACTGGATGGGAATTTCCCATGGATCGCCGGTTCGCTGTGGAAGCATTGTCCATTCACCACCACCGCTCCAGCTAGTCCTCGATGAACCGTGCTCTACGCCGGCGCCATCCTCTTCGGAGATTACTCTCGACTTTTCCACTCCAACCTTGCTCAAGCACGGAAAGCGCGTTCTGCGAGTGCCCACCTTCGCAGGCTTAATCAACAGGGTTGCTGACCGCATCTCCGATCTTTGCGAACTCTATGAAAAGTTCGAGTGGCAGGCCGATTTCAGATCGATCGCCGTAATCGCGGCATTGACCAAGACGCTTGACTGGGAGGGGCGATGGGTGGAAGTTCCCCGCACCTCCACGCATACCGGCCAGCAGATGCCAATGGCCGGGTTTCAGGGCACAGTGGTTTTCCACGGAGTCGACCCGCGGCTATGGCCACTTCTGCTCATGGGCCAAGAAATTCATGCCGGAAGCCACGCCGTCTGGGGCCACGGCTGGTTCCGCGTGCGGCAGGTATAGGAGTAGAAATCAATGCCCAAGTTCCCCTGGCTCACTTCCGATTCGCTCTTCAGCGCATGGGAACATGTGCTGGAGAACGCCGGTTGCGCCGGTGCGGACGGCGTCACGGTCAATCAATTTGCGCGAACCGTTGAAGCCGAAATCGCCACATTGCTGCACGAGGTGGAGACGGACGAGTATCGTCCCCTTCCGCTATTGCCCATCACCGTCCAGAAGAAGCCAAACTCCACCGCTACGCGCACGCTGATGGTGCCGGCTGTGCGCGATCGCGTTCTGCAAACAGCGGCAGGCCGGCAACTGGGTCACGCCTTCGAAGACGAGTTCCTGGAGTGCAGCTTCGCCTATCGTCCCAAGCGGTCGGTAAACTCGGCCATCGCTCGCATCCGTTTCCTGCGCGACCATGGTTATCGTTATGTCGCCGAGGCCGACATCGAAAGCTTCTTTGACCGCATCGACCACTCCCTGCTGCGCCAGAGGCTGGCCGTCGCGGTGAAGGACCAAGGGCTACTGGCGCTGCTGGGGCAATGGATTCCTGGACCCATATGGGATGGGAACCACATTCGCCCTCTCCGCCAGGGTGTTCCCCAGGGCAGTCCGATCTCGCCGCTGTTGGCCAACCTTTTTCTAACCGACTTCGACCTGGAACTGGAACAGGCCGGTCTCAAGCTGATCCGCTATGCCGATGATTTTCTGATCCTGTCGCCAGACTCTCAACATGCCACGGCCGCCATCACCATTGCTCGCGACCGTCTGGAAGAACTCCACCTGCGCCTGAAGGATGAGAAGACAAAGATCGGCAGCTTTGAAGAAGGTTTCCGCTTCCTGGGCGCATTCTTTCAGGGCGGCGATGTCTGGATTCCCTGGAATAAACACGCCCGCAATCGTCGCGTGCTCTCCGTTCCGCATCCCATGCCCGCCGGCCTGATCCGGCGATATCTGGAGCCGCCTGCTCACACCGCAATGGAGCGAGCCTTTTCGGCGGCAACTCTCGATCATTTCAATCCCACAGTCACCGGCGACGCCGAGGATGAAGACATGGCATATCTGTATTTGACCGAACAGGGTTCTGTTCTGCGCAAGATGGGTAACCGGCTGGTCGTTGAAAAGGACGGCGCAATCCTGCTGGATACCCCCTATCACAAACTCGATGCCGTACTCATCTTCGGCAATGTGCAAGTTACCACGCAGGCCATCGGCGAATTGCTGGAGTGCGGCGTGCGCATGAACCTGCTAAGCCGCCACGGCGAGCTGCGCGGCAGCCTCGATCCGCCACAGGGCAAGAATATCCCGATACGCATTGCGCAGTTTGAGTTGCACCGCGATGAAGCGCGTGCGCTGGCCATGGCGCGAACGCTGGTGGACGCAAAGCTTGCCAACAGCGCCCAAGTACTGGCCACCTTTGGCAGCCACGAGGAGACGCGCGATCCTGCCACAGACCAGGCAATTGCGGAAATCGAAAAGTCGCGCCAAGCCGCTGCTGCCGCTGCAAGCCTGGAAGCTCTGAACGGCGTGGAAGGTGCCGCAGCTCGCCTCTATTTCGATGTGCTCATGCGGCGCAACAAGTCGCCGTTCGCATGGCCGGGACGCATAAAGCATCCGGCCACAGACCCGCTCAACTCGCTGCTTTCGTTTGTCTATACTCTGGTAGGAAACGAACTCGCCGGGCTTGCCGAAGCTCTCGGGCTTGACAGCTACCTCGGCTCGCTGCACCAGCTCGACTATGGCCGCCGCTCGCTGGCGCTCGATCTTGTGGAACTCTTCCGCGCGCCTCTGGCCGACCGCCTCGTGCTGACAATGTGCAATCGTCACCAATTCAGCGAGGCTGACTTTGAAACCGTCGATGGGGGAGCGCTGCATCTTCGCCCGGAAGCCTCCAAGCGATTCTTTGCCGAATACGAACGCTGGATGCTTCATGCACCGCTCGCCGGCAGCAATACAGGCTTCCGCCCAGTGCTGCGCAAGACTGCGGAAGACTATGCCGCCGCAGTGAGAGATTCTCACCCCTTCATGCCGTACCTTTATGACTCTGACGCCAAAGCACCGGCGCAAAAGGAGGCGGCAAAACCATGAGATACCTTGTCTGCTACGACATTGCCGACGACCGCCGCCGCCAGCGCGTCTCCGAACTCCTGCTTGACTTTGGCTCCCGCGTGCAGGAAAGTGTATTTGAGTGCCTCATCGATGCGCCGCTTGCCGAACAGATGCAGGAGCGGCTACGCAAGGCCATCGAAACGGAGAGCGACAGTGTCTTCATCTTTCCTGTGTGCGACGCATGTTTGGCCCGCAGCTCGAATCTGGGCCTCGCACGGCAGGCGGCGGACCCGGAGGTCTACATCGTCTGAATAGGCCGATTTTGGGGGCCAAAAAGATGGTTTTCCCCAATATCCATGCGGCTCCGGACGGGGGTTACCAGAAAGTCAATGAGGTCTGTCAGAATCGCGCAGGTGTATGAATATGAACAAGATAGAGACAATTTTCGAGTGGGATTTTTGGCCTGAATTTCCATTCTGCAGTGCCTGCCCAGGGGGTCTGTCAAAATCACCCTCTGGACAATTGAAAAGAAAGGGCTTAAATTAGGCGGAGTAAGAAGAAGTGCGCCGCTACCGAGGCGATTGAGACCCTCGACTTTGATCGTGCCGCTCACGTCAATGCCAGTAAGAAGAAGTGCGCCGCTACCGAGGCGATTGAGACCATTTATATATCCCGTGGACGCAGTTGATCCAGGAGGAACGTTAGTAAGAAGAAGTGCGCCGCTACCGAGGCGATTGAGACCAACGCATCGCCGTCACTGTAAGACGCCGGGCGAAGGAGTAAGAAGAAGTGCGCCGCTACCGAGGCGATTGAGACAGGAACGGTTCGGGTTGACGGGTTGAGCCATCTTTGTCGGTAAGAAGAAGTGCGCCGCTACCGAGGCGATTGAGACCGTCCGCAAGTTAAACTCTGTGAGCCTACCAGTGATATCGTAAGAAGAAGTGCGCCGCTACCGAGGCGATTGAGACCCTTGAACGCCGCACCGCAAAGTTACGATACCCTTTGTAAGAAGAAGTGCGCCGCTACCGAGGCGATTGAGACAACAGAGCCGAGAGTGGTTAGGCTGGCATCAATGGTTGGGTAAGAAGAAGTGCGCCGCTACCGAGGCGATTGAGACTCTGTCCATTTGTCGCCTCGACAATAAATTTAACTCCGGTAAGAAGAAGTGCGCCGCTACCGAGGCGATTGAGACACCCTGGGTTTGGTCGGTGAACATTGCCCCCGATAGAACGATGTGTAAGAAGAAGTGCGCCGCTACCGAGGCGATTGAGACTCCATCATGCCTCCATGGTTTCCCCTGAAAGCATAGTTCAGGCGTAAGAAGAAGTGCGCCGCTACCGAGGCGATTGAGACTAACATACTTAAGGAACGGCGTCATCTGCCCCATAGTAAGAAGAAGTGCGCCGCTACCGAGGCGATTGAGACTCTTCTTGGGTGCCAAAAATTGAGCCAGCGATTGCTTGATTCCGTAAGAAGAAGTGCGCCGCTACCGAGGCGATTGAGACAGTTATATGTTTCGACGCCGCCATCGCCGTTGATGACGTAAGAAGAAGTGCGCCGCTACCGAGGCGATTGAGACTTCGCCGCCAGATTCTTCGCCAGTGTCAGGGAGTTCAGGTAAGAAGAAGTGCGCCGCTACCGAGGCGATTGAGACAATATCCTTCGCCACGCGCTGCAGGTCCAAAACCATCAAGTAAGAAGAAGTGCGCCGCTACCGAGGCGATTGAGACGGACGTATTCCGCATGGGGGTCGGTAATCGGAGTAGTAAGAAGAAGTGCGCCGCTACCGAGGCGATTGAGACGTGTTACGGCGCAGTCGCGGGAAAGGACGAAGGCATCAGTAAGAAGAAGTGCGCCGCTACCGAGGCGATTGAGACATGCCGCGCAGCGGGTCGCTGTCGTCTTCGTAAGGCTGTAAGAAGAAGTGCGCCGCTACCGAGGCGATTGAGACTCGGGATGGATGCGTTCCCGTTCAGGAACCATTCGCGTAAGAAGAAGTGCGCCGCTACCGAGGCGATTGAGACCTCACCTTGGCGTTGAGTTGCACATTTGCTGTGCCGTCGTAAGAAGAAGTGCGCCGCTACCGAGGCGATTGAGACATTCCAAGCTTTGACTTTGGATAAGACCTTAGCCACCTGTAAGAAGAAGTGCGCCGCTACCGAGGCGATTGAGACAGGCGATGAAAATGCCTCTTACGACCTCGTACTCCCAGTAAGAAGAAGTGCGCCGCTACCGAGGCGATTGAGACGATGTGCGCCGCTCTCGGCCGCCAGCTTCTTCGCATTCATCAGGTTGCGTAAGAAGAAGTGCGCCGCTACCGAGGCGATTGAGACGATACAACGTGGCGTCATAATGCCACGGTTGTGCCCTATAGTAAGAAGAAGTGCGCCGCTACCGAGGCGATTGAGACAAGCTCGAAGCCGGTGAAAATCGACCGACTCGTACCGGGTAAGAAGAAGTGCGCCGCTACCGAGGCGATTGAGACGTTCAACCTCAACGAACGGCATTTTATCTGGGGATGTAAGAAGAAGTGCGCCGCTACCGAGGCGATTGAGACCGTCGATCCCGATGTACGCGCACTGCCCAATGTACACCAGGAAAGCAGGCTTCGGCGGCTCATCACTCGCTCCGCGCTTTGAACCTTCGTTATCAAAGAAGAGCAGCGTTCAACGTGGTCTTTCTCATTCGGAAAGAGAGCCGGTGAGGTTTGCGGGTTCTTCGAGAATGTCGAGCAAGACTTGCGCGCAGTAAACGCGGTCGCGTTTGGCCTCTGTCGCTTGCTTCACAATTCCGATGCGCTCCAGCCGCTCGATTGCGCGCTGTGCGGTTGTGAAGGCAACGCCCAGCTCGTCGGCAATGCCCGTCGCGGTGATGAATGGATTTGCCGCCAGGAGATCCACAATCCGCAGCGGCGTGTTGGTTGACTCGCCCGCTACCTGCCGTTGCCATTGGGCAAGAATCACGTTGATTCGAGTCGCCCTGCTCAGAGCGTCCTGTGAGGTGCGGGCGACGCCGAGGAGAAAGTATTCCAGCCAGTCGTTCCACGCCCCGTGCTCACTCACACCGCGCAATCCCTCGTAGTAATCGCGCCGCGTGGCTTCAAAGAAGGCCGACAAATAAAGCAGCGGAGCCGGAAGAATCTTTTGCTCGATCAGGAACAGTGCAATCAACAGGCGACCAACGCGGCCATTGCCATCCAGGAACGGATGCACGGCCTCGAATTGGTAGTGGGCCAGGGCGATGGTCACCAGCGGCGGCAGTTCAG
>CAZDYU010000107.1:0-15074 GCA_964509755.1 uncultured Occallatibacter sp.
CAACGTTGATATGATTGGCTTTATCGGCCCGACTGAAGTCGTGCCCTGGTTACAATGCCATTGGGAATTGCCTCCAGAGGAATTTTTCCGCAGCCTGTAAAGCCCACATCGATATGATTGGCTTTATCGGCCCGACTGAAGTCGTGCCCTGGTTACAAAGCCATTGGGAATTGCCTCCAGAAGAGTTTCTCCGCAGCCTGTGAAGTCGGGCCCTGATTACAAAGCAACAAGTTTCAGAGGCTCCAAGCCTCGATGCAGATCACGGATGACGGCGTGCAACTGCGGTTTTTAGGATTAACGGAGTTTTCCACTCAATCCCAGCCCGTGCCCGCCGATAGAGGAGTCAGGGGAAACCAATCGCCATGCTCATTTCCATTACCGTTCCAGACACAGTTCTTCGCGCGGCCCAGGATCGCAATATGTCCGTCGAGGAATTCGTTGACACACTGATCGACAAAGGCATGGAGACGGCAACCGGCAGGCCGATTCTCTCCAGCGCCATCGACAGGATTCGCGCACTGCATTCAGACGTAAGCTTGACCAGGCGTTGAAGGGCAGGCTTTCGATCAGCGATAGAGCGGGACTCCGCAAAAGGTCTTGCCGCGCCTGATCCTTGCCTTTGCAAACAAAATGAATGCTGCCGGGCGGCTCTCTCCGGTAGACGCCCCTCTTTGCGCACTGATAGACTAATTGGGTTGCAGCCACGGACTCCCACCCGTTCGGAACCGCCTGCAAGTTTAGAGACGAAGGAAAAGAAGAGACCCCGTGGATACTAGAACCCGTCATTCCTTGAAAAAGGACAGCTTTGCCCAAGCCACCGCAAGCAGCATGAGTTGGTTAAGCGGTCACCGTTCCGGCGTTTTGCGCTGGGTTGTCGCAGCAGTTGTTGTTGCAGTAGTGGGAGTCGGCTCTCTGGTTGCCTGGAGTTTCCGCTCCAACCAGGCTCAAGCCGCTCTGGGCGAGGCCATGGATACCTACACCGCGCCGCTGGCACAGCCCGGCGCGCCTCCTGAAACCGGAGTCTATACAACCGCTGGCGACCGCTCCAAGGCCGCGAACCAGCAGTTTGCCGCCGTCGCAGCCAAGTATGGCTGGCTGATCGAGGGCAAAAAGGCTCACTATTTTGCCGGCGTCACCGACGAAGATCTGGGCCAGAATGGCGCGGCAGAGACCGAACTGAAAGCCGCCTCCGGCTCCTGGGACCGCAATCTCTCGAATCTGGCCAAGCTTGCTCTCGCCGGCCTTTATCGGCAGACCAACCGCAATTCGCAGGCGATCGAGATTTACAATGCGCTGGCCGTCAAACCCTCGGATACAGTCTCAACGGCCGTGGCGCAGCTCGATTTGGCCGACCTCTACGCCGCGACCGGCGACCAGGAGAAGGCCAAGACGCTGTGGGCAAAGGTCAAGGATGCCGATAAAGAAGGCGCCGCCGGCTCCATTGCCTCGCAAAAGCTGACCGGCAAGTAGCAGTCGATTCGGTTCGATGGAAGAGACTCGCGGAGCGATCAGCTTCGCGAGTCTTCTCTTTTTTGGGAAGATCGATCATGACGCCCGCATTCCGAGCATTTCCCGCCCCGCCTGCGTCTTTTCACTATGAGCGCCGGCCAGGCAGTATTCTCAGGTTGGATGGAGATCGCAGAAAAAGCTGTGAACGACAAAGCGCGCCAGCTCGCGGATGAGGAAGCGCTTGCGGCTTTGGTGAGCCAGTACGCCGGTACTCTTTACCGCGTGGCTTACTCAGTGCTGCGCAACGCCTCTGACGCGGAAGACGCCGTGCAAGAGGCCTTTCTGCGCGTTCTGCGCCATCGCGAGACGCTTACGGAAGTCCGCGACCAGCGCGTTTGGCTGATTCGCATTGTCTGGAATATCGTGCTCGACCGCAAGCGCCGCTCGAAGACCCGGCCGGAGACCGACGATGTTTCCGAACTGGCGCGCGTGCTGCCCGCCAGCGGCCTCAGCGCCGAGGAGCGCGCCGCCGCCGCCCAGCACCACGCGCATGTGCTTTCCTGCGTGGAGCAGTTGCCCGCCAAGGAGCGCCAGGTGCTGATGCTCTCGGCTTTTGAAGAACTGACCAGCGTAGAGATCGCCTCGGTTCTGAGCATCTCCGAGTCCAGCGTCCGCTCACGCCTCTTTCGCGCCCGCAACCTGATGGCCGGCTTGCTCGATCACACAAGGAGTGTGCGATGAATTATTCCGATAAGAATCAATCTGCCGGTAGCTCTGGCAGCGTCGAATTTGAAAGCACGCTGCGTCTGCTCGCCAATCTCCCCGCGCCTGCGGGCCTTGAAGATCGCGTACACGCCGGACTGCTCTCGGAGTTGCGGACTGCAACTCCCAAGGCTCGGATTCTCGCCTGGCCGGTAGCGCTGCGCCCAGCGGCCGGATGGATGCAGACCTCCCTTATACGCTCGGCTGCCGCGGCGGCGATTGTCGCAGTGGTGATCGGCGGCGGCTGGGGCATCTCCTCGCGCCTGCAACCTGCCCAACCCACCAGCGCCCTCGCCACTCCCCCGCGCGTCTCCGCGCAAGGCGGCTTCTCCAGCGCCGGCGCCAAGCGCACACCGAAGACACTCAATGGCCCCATCGTAGTAGCTCCAACCTTGGCGCAGCCCGCAGCAACCACCCCGCAAGCGTCCAACGCCGCCGCCAAACCCAGTGTGTCCGCTCCGCTCCATCGCGCCAAATCCGGCGAAGACCCAAGTCAAGCAGACGCCCTGCCCGCCGCGTTACAGGCCAAGTAGCACTTCCATCTCACCACACGCTTGTCCCGCCACAAATATCGGGTAGTCCATCCTTGTCGCCGGTTCGGCGCGGAGAGTGTGGGATTGAGCGGGAATGGAAAGGGTGGGGCAACTCAACACTAATATCGGGCCAGATCAATGTGCTCATAATCCATCTCACGCGTTATAGGTCGTGGATGAGATACGGCCCCCGGTA
The DNA here is from genome assembly GCA_964509755.1 of uncultured Occallatibacter sp. Taxonomy (GTDB): domain Bacteria; phylum Acidobacteriota; class Terriglobia; order Terriglobales; family Acidobacteriaceae; genus Telmatobacter. The sequence goes on from CAZDYU010000107.1 coordinate 2,941, forward strand.
CCAGTCCAATTGGTGTGAACGAATTCTCCCCGCGGCCGGTCGATGCGCTCATAAGTATGCGCGCCGAAGTAATCCCGCTGCGCCTGAAGCAAGTTAGCCGGAAGCCGCGCCGCCCGGTAGCCATCATAAAAGGCCAGCGCCGTAGAAAACGCCGGAGTGGGCACGCCTAACTGGATAGCATGAATCTGAGCCTTGCGCCAGGACGCTTGATACCCGTTGAGCGCGCTCGAAAAGAAACTATCCAGCAGCAGATTCTCGATGGCGGGATTCTTGTCGAATGCCTCTTTGATCTTGCCCAGAAAGCGGCTGCGAATGATGCATCCGCCGCGCCACATCAGCGCGATGCCGCCCATGTTGAGATTCCATCCATTTTCTTTGGCCGCGGCCCGCAGAAGCATGTAACCCTGCGCGTAAGAGGCCATCTTGGAGCAGTAAAGCGCGCGGCGCACATCCTCGATGAATGCGGCGCGGTCGCCTACCGCGGGCTTGATTGCAGGCCCTTCCAGAATCTTTGCCGCGCCGACGCGCTCATCCTTCAGCGCCGAGAGACAGCGCGCAAAAACCGACTCACCGATCAGCGTTACCGGCTGTCCGTTATCGAGCGCGCTGATCACCGTCCACTTGCCGGTGCCCTTCTGCCCGGCCGTGTCCAGAATCTTATCGACGAGCGGCTGGCCGTCCGTGTCTTTCATGGCAAAGATATGACTCGATATCTCGATCAGATAACTGTCCAGCTCGCCCTTGTTCCATTCGGCAAAGACTTCATGCAGTTCATCGGCGCTCAGGCCAAGTCCGTGCCGCAGCAGGTCGTAAGCCTCGCAGATCAACTGCATGTCGCCGTACTCGATGCCGTTGTGAACCATCTTTACAAAGTGTCCCGCGCCGTCTTCGCCCACCCAGTCGCAGCAGGGCGTTCCATCTTCCACCTTGGCGGCGATGGCCTGAAAGATCGCCTTCACATGCGGCCACGCGGCGGGGTTTCCACCCGGCATGATCGATGGCCCGAAGCGCGCGCCCTCCTCGCCGCCGGAGACGCCGGTGCCAATGAAAAGAATCCCTTTCGCCGCCAGTTCTTGCGTTCGGCGATTGGAGTCGGTAAACAGCGAGTTGCCGCCGTCGATCACAATGTCGCCCGCTTCAAGATGAGGCAGTAGATGCTCGATTGTCTGATCCACCGAGTTGCCCGCCTTGACCATCAGCATCACGCGCCGCGGACGCTTCAGCAGGCTCACAAATTCTTCCACCGAATGCGCACCAACAACTTCGGTTCCCTTGGCTTCATTGGCCAGAAAATCGTCCACCTTGGAGACGGTGCGATTGAAGACAGCTACCTTGAAGCCGTGGTCGTTCATATTGAGGACAAGATTCTGCCCCATGACCGCAAGGCCGATGAGACCGATATCACACGCTGCTTCGGGCATATTTTCTCCAAACTCTGGCTGGCGCAAAGACCACCGGCAAAGCATTCCCGTCGATTTTAATCGAGTAGCCTGCCTGGGCGAAAGCCGCGGAGTGATCGAGGTTGGGCCATTGCATCCAAGCGGGGCCAAGTACAATCCAACTATTGCACGCGATGCCGGCATCGGACTTTCGTTTTTCATCTGTAACCTGTCGTCTGTAATCTGTAACCTGTTTACCGCGAGGAACGAGCAATGGCGACCATCGAGATGAGTGTGCGGCCGGAGGATCTCTCCCACATCCCTCACGGCAACGAACGGATTCCCGAGCCGGGGATCATGGTGATCTTTGGCGCATCTGGCGATCTGACCAAGCGCAAGCTGCTGCCCGCTCTTTTTCATCTGGAGCAGGCCGGACTGCTGCCCGCCAAATTCGCCATTGTAGGCGTGGCGCGGCGGCCGCTGGGCGATGAGTTTGCCGAAGATATGCGCGCCGGCATTGTCGAGTTTGGCGGCGTGGAAGGAAATGCCGCAAAATTGGATAATTTTGTAAAAAATATAAGTTATTTTCCGCTTAAATTCGATGCTCCGGAAGATTATGCGGGTTTGAAACGGGAACTGGAGCGCATTGCCGAAGAAAAAGGCATTGGCGACAGGCGGCTTTTCTATCTGGCCACCGCGCCGGAGTTCTTTGCCGGCATCGTTGAGAATCTTGGCGTGCAAGCCATGGCGCAGTCCAAGGCTTCCATCGTGATCGAGAAGCCCTTCGGCCATGACCTTGCCTCGGCGCGCAAGCTGAACAGCCAGATAAATGCCGTCTTCAGTGAAGATCAAGTTTTCCGCATCGATCATTATTTAGGCAAGGAAACCGTACAGAATATTCTGGTCTTCCGCTTCGCCAATGGAATCTTTGAGCCGATCTGGAATCGCAATTACATCGACCATGTGCAGATCACGGTCGCCGAAACGCTGGGCGTCGAGGGGCGCGGGCCATTCTATGAGAATGCCGGCGCGCTACGCGACGTGGTGCAGAATCACATGATGGAGTTATTAAGTCTGGTAGCTCTTGAGCCGCCATCGAGCTTTGAGGCGGAGAGCGTGCGGCGCGAAAAACTCAAAGTCTGGCGCGCCATACCGTCCATTCCCATCCTGGATGCGGTGCGCGGACAATACGGTCCGGGCCAGGTGGATGGCCAGCATGTATCAGGTTATCGCGAAGAAGATCGAGTCAGTCCCGCATCGGGTACGGAGACGTATGCCGCGGTGCGCCTGGATATTGAAAACTGGCGCTGGGCGGGAGTTCCGTTTTATCTGCGCGCGGGCAAGCGGCTCAAGAAGCGGGCCACGGAGATCAGCATTCAATTCAAACAGCCGCCGCTGTTGATCTTTGACCGCCTGGCGGCCAGCGCTGCCTGCCAGATCATCCAGCCCAACCTGCTGACCATCCGCATTCAGCCGGATGAAGGGATTGCGCTGCGCTTCGGGGCCAAGGTGCCCACCACGCCGGAGATGGCCGTCTGCCCGGTCAATATGGACTTCGATTACGAAGAGGCCTTTGGCAAATCCAGCGCCAACGGCTACGAGCGGCTGCTGGTGGATGCGATGCTCGGCGACCAGACCCTCTTTGCCCACCGCAACGGCGTTGAGACTACGTGGGCGCTCTACACGCCGATCATCGAAGCCTGGGCGGCCAAGAATCCAGAGAAATTTCCCAACTATGTTGCCGGATCCTGGGGTCCGGAGTGCAGTGACCATCTGCTGGAGCAGCGCGGCCACGCCTGGCGCAACGATCTGGGCCGAAAGGCGTGAGGAACGCGCGCAAACTCGCGGACATTGACTTAGTCAATCAACGGCAAGAACCGTCCCATCTTCTCGTGGTACTGCTCGATGCGGCCTGTGAGAATGTCGTAGTACCAGCCATGCACTGTTAGCCGGCCCTCCGCTTCCGCGCGCTCCACCGAGGGCTGCGCGCGCAGGTTCAGCAGTTGCGCAACCACATTGCCGCGAATCAGCGAAGCCAGCTCGGCGCTATCGCCGTCGGCCGTATTGAGCGGCTGGCGATATTGGAAGGCCGCCTCCACATGGCTCAGCCAGCGCCGCGCCTTGGGCAGGTTTTCCAGGCTCTTGTGATCCAACTCCGCCTTCAGCGCGCCGCAGTCGGAGTGCCCGCAGAGAATGGCGTGCTTCACCTTCAGCACCTCGACGGCGTACTCGATCGTCGCCGTGCAGCCGTCCACATCGTTCGCGGTTATAGGCACCACGTTGCCGGCGTTGCGCGTGATGAACAGGTCGCCGGGGCCCGTTCCCAAAAAGAGGTCCGGCACCACGCGCGAGTCGGAACAGGTGATGAAGAGCCACTCCGGCGCCTGCATCTCCGCAAGCAGATGGAACTGGCTCCGCCGGCCGGGAAAGACCTCGGCCAGAAACCGCTTGTGCCCCTCAATCAACCGATCCATCTGCTGCCCCTTGCCTCCTTGAAGAAGATCGGCCCTTCAGCCTCGGCCTGACCCATTGCAATTGCGCTATAGTTGATTCGATGCTTTTCCGCGTCGTTCGACCGTTCTTTCTTTTACTTTTTGCCGCCGCCTGCGCGACTCTCGCGTGGGCACAAGCCGCCGCGCCCGCCGCCGCGGCCACAGATCCGCGCAGCTTTGACGCCTCCCAATTCGGAGATCTTGTCTCGATCGGCCCCAACTGGCTCTTCGCACCAGGCGACAACCCCGCCTGGGCCTCGCCCACGTTGGATGACAGCGGTTGGATGACCATCTCGACGGAAAAGCCGCTCACCGACTACGGCTTACGCGATCTACGCTACGCCTGGTATCGGATTCACCTTCACCTGAGCCCCGGCACGCGAAACCTGACGGTGGGCGTGGCGGGCGTGAGCGGCAACTACGAGGTCTATGCCAATGGCCTTCGCATCGGCGGCAGCGGCAAGATGAAAGAGCGGCTGCTCACCGCGCAAGAATCGCTGGTCACCTATGCCGTTCCCGGCAATCTGACCGGAGAGCGGGGCGATCTTGTCCTGGCCATTCGTTGCGTAGTCAATTGGGGATCAAACAGGGGCCATGGCGCCAGCACACCCCTCGGTTCCCAATCCGTATATCTCCTGGGCCAGGAGGTCGCGCCGCTCATCGCCAGTTATGCGGCTGCCCACATGGGCGGGCCGGAGCTGCTGCTCGGCATCCTTGCCCTGCTTGCCGGAATGATTTCATTCGCGCTCTATTTTGCGCTGCGCAGCCAGCAGGAGTATCTGGCAATCGGCATCTATCTGCTGGCATACAGCGTGATGATGGCTTTGCAGCTTTGGCTCTATATAGGCTCGTTCTCTTTTCCTGTCCATGTTCTCGATTTTGTTGTCCTGGGCGTATTGACAATTGCGCTGATCGAGTTTGTGCGCCTGGTGCTGCATCTGCCGCGCACCCGCTGGCTGCTGGCATTGGAAGTGGTTTGTTCGCTGGTTTTTTTGGCGACTCCGCTGAACACTCTGGGAATTATTTCGAACACGCTGAATTCGGTTTTTTTTGTGCCGATCCTGGTGATGAAAATCGTTCTTCCGGTGCTGCTGCTGAGGGGCCGGCTGCAGGGCAACCGGGAGGCTGGCCTGCTGCTGCCGGCAATTGTCATCGGCGGCCTGGCCGACTACTGGTACTTTCTCCGCAATCTGGCATATTACGCGCATCTGAACGCGCTGCTGCCCTATTTTCCCTTTGCAGTTTCCCTGGGAAGCTATCAGATTAGTTTTTACCGCGTCGGCGACTTTATCTTTGACATGGCCATTCTGGTCTTCCTGGTGCAGCGAACCGTGCGCATTGCCCGCGAACGCAACCGCGCCGCCGCCGAGTTGGAAGCCGCCCGCACCACGCAGCAGCTTCTTCTCTCCCGCTGCTCGCAGCCCACCCCCGGCTTCCACGTCGAGGCCATCTACCACCCGGCCAGCGAGGTCGGCGGCGACTTCTTCGAGGTCTCCTCGATGCCCGACGGCAGTCTGATCGCGATTGTCGGCGATGTCTCCGGCAAGGGCCTCACGGCCGCCATGCGCGTGGCCATGATTTTAGGAGTCCTGCGCCGCGAAGATTCCTGGGAGCCTTCCGCGGTATTGCACAACCTGAATGAGGCGCTGCTTACTCGCGGCGAGGCCGGCTTTACCACCGCCTGCTGCGTCCAGATTGGGCCCAACGGCAGCTACCGGCTGGCCAACGCCGGCCACATTGCCCCTTACATCGACGGCGCGGAGGTTGCAACGCCGCCCGCGCTGCCGCTCGGCGTGGCGCCTGACCAGCAATATGCCACAGTTTGCGGCGCGCTGGCCGTGAATCAGAAGCTGGTACTGCTCTCCGACGGCGTTGTCGAGGCGCGTTCCGCTACTGGCAAACTGCTCGGCTTCGACCGCATGGCCGCGCTCACTCTCAAATCTGCCCGCGAGATCGCAGACACCGCCAAAGCCTTCGGCCAGGAAGACGACATCACCGTTCTCACCCTCGCCCGCACCGCATGATCTATTCACATAATTTTCCGCACCAATGCGCCTGTGTGCCTCAATCATTCCGCGTTCTTTGCGGAATCGGGGTTTCTAGCGACAGGTTTTCGTCGTTGGGGTGACAAAGAGTGGAATACATCCACTCTATTTTGAGCCGGATCGATAGCGGAATGGCGTGCATAGAGGGTCTTTTCCAGCGCTTCGATACCGTTCATTGCCACTTCAACCGCATAACCGGCCGATTCCAAAATGCCGCGAACCTAATAAACATCCACTGAAGAAGGGAATTTTCGACCGGTCCGTTACATTCCCGCAAGGTGGGACTAGTCCGGTGCAAATCGGTCTTAAAAATGAAGAAGAGAGACGGGGCCGAAGCCTCAGAGTCTGGGATCGCATTGATAGTACATATTTTATTTAGGGCCAGGAGATCAACGCGACTTAATGTCCCAAATGGGGACAACGTTACCAGAGTAAGTGCAGGAATGTCTTGAATTAATCCAGTTTTCCTTGCTACTATTGGCGCAAGTAATGTGACCAAATCTTGCAGGTGACCCATGCGGAGACACAAGGCGTTTCGTCTTGAGTCATTGCAAAAGCCCTCCTGTAAAGCCAAATTTCGAGGAGACACATTCCATGAAGAAGTACATCCCAGCGCTTTCTCTCGCCCTCTTGCTTTCGGCTTCGGCGCTCGCCGCCACAGCCAAGCCCCAGACCATTGGCCCGATCTCTCACAACACGATTGGCCCGATCTCCGTGAACACGATCGGTCCGATTTCGATTCTTACCATTGGCCCGATCTCGATCGGCCTCAGCCTGCTCTCGTCCGCAGTTCTGTAGCCCTGAATTTTTCCCCGGCATCGGCGGCGCTGACGGTTGATCCCGTCCGCGCCGTTGCCGTCTTCGGAATCAAAAGCAAACCCTGCTCGGCGCCTGCGGCCTCTTCTATTCTCGCCCCGTACAATGGACTAGAAAGACGCATCCTGCCAATCAATGCCTGAAGAAGAGCAAAAGAAGCCCAAAAAGCCCGATGAAGATCCGGTCGGCAAGGTCTACGACTCCCGGCTTGTGCGCAGGCTTGGCCATTTTCTGCGCCCTTACTGGGTGCAGGCCGCCATCTCGACGCTGGCGATCAGCCTGAAATCTCTCTGCGACGTAACCGGGCCCTATCTGGTGATGATCGGAATTGATCGCTACTTCACCCCCGGCTTGAGGGCCTCGCATCCAGCGCCGCTGTTTCTGCACTGGCTGGTTGCGGACAATCGCCTGGACCGCCTGCTGCCTGCCGACCCCATGCAGGGCATTACAAGGCTGGCCGGCATCTATCTGGCCGCGCTCCTGGCCGCCTATCTCTTCCAATTCATCCAGACTTACCTGATGCAGTGGACCGGCCAGAAGCTGATGTTCGATCTGCGCCGCGAGATCTTTCGGCACATGCAGCGGATGCACATCGGCTTCTTCGATACCCACGCGGTTGGCCGCCTAGTCACCCGCATCACCTCGGATGTGGATGCCATCAATGAGATGTTCACGGCGGGCGTGCTGGCCATCATCGACGACTTCTTCAACCTGGCGCTGATGTCCACCATCATGCTGACCATGAACTGGCGGCTGGCGTTGCTGGCTTTTGCCGTGCTTCCGCTGATTTTGGTAGTCACGCGGCTCTTCCGCGACCACGTGCGCGCCAGCTTCCGCCGCGTTCGCGCCGCCATTGCGCGCATCAACAGCTTTACCCAGGAACACATCAGCGGCATGAGCGTGGTGCAGCTTTTCAATCGCGAGCAGCTTGCCTACGACGACTTTGAAGACGTCAACCGGCAGCACATGATCGCCTTCAAAGACACCATCTTTGCTTACGCTCTCTACTATCCCGCCGTCGAGATCCTCAGCGCCATCGCCATTGCGCTGGTCATCTGGCGCGGAGGCTTTGGCGTGCTGGCGGGCGCGGTCACCATCGGCGTCTTGAATATGTTTGTGCAATATTCGCTGCGCTTCTGGCGGCCGATTCAGGACATGAGCGATAAATACAATATTCTGCAATCGGCCATGGCCGCGAGCGAACGCATCTTCAAACTGCTTGATACGCCAGCAGAGATTGTCGGCCCGGTTGTGCCGCTGACTGGCGACGGCAGCAATAAAATTGAATTCCGCCACGTCTGGTTTACTTATCAGAAATTGACTGATGAAGAGAAAAATGCGGTTCGGCAGGCTTTTGGAAAAAGCTCCGCCGCGATGTCTGCCATCCCCGATATTGAATGGGTTCTCAAGGACATCTCATTTACAGTCGAGCCTGGGCAGTCGGTGGCTATTGTGGGCCATACCGGCTCCGGCAAGACCACCCTCACCAGCCTGATGATGCGCTTCTACGACGTAACCGCGGGGCAGATTCTGGTGGACGGCGTGGATCTGCGCCAGCATGATCTGACCGCTCTGCGGCAACATTTCGCCGTCGTGCTGCAAGATCCGTTTCTCTTTACCGGAACGCTGGCCGAGAACATTCGCATGGGCAATGATGAGATCACGGAAGCCCGGATGCATCAGGCCGCCCGCGACGTCAATGTGCTGGACTTTATCGAGAGCCTGCCGGGCAAATTCAATGAGCCGGTGCGGGAGCGCGGCAACTCGCTTTCTACGGGCCAGAAGCAGCTCATCAACTTTGCCCGCGCGCTGGCCTACAACCCGCGCATTCTCATTCTGGATGAAGCCACATCCAGCGTCGATACCGATACCGAACTGCGCATCCGCGGCGCGTTGGAGCGCATGGTCGAGGGCCGCACCAGCGTACTGGTCGCGCATCGCCTCTCCACCGTGCAGCGGGCCGATGCAATTTTAGTGATGCACAAAGGCCAATTGCGCGAGATGGGCACGCACCAGCAACTGCTGGCGCAGCGCGGCCTCTACTGGAAGCTCTACCAGCTTCAGTACAAGGACCAGGAGACCGCGCCGAGCGCAGCGACACTTGAACCTCTATCCGGCAGTTGAAGCATTGAAAACGCCTGGAACGATCGACGGGTACGCTGCCCGTAGGCGAACCGATAGGCCGCCGGGCAGGGTAACGGCCCACCCATACGGCCTCGGCCCATCAAGGGGGATTTTAGGCAGTGTTTTCTAAATCTGCTGACAATGTGCTGATAGAACAGAGCGCCTTGAAGTGACTCTATCTGCGTCTTAGCGTGTAAGCAATTTATTTTCTATAGTTTATTTGGTGGGCAGTGAGGGACTCGAACCCCCGACATCCTGCTTGTAAGGCAGGCGCTCTAACCAACTGAGCTAACCGCCCACGCGATCCGCAAAGGCCTTGGCGGCTTTCTTTCATCATATCAGTGCGCTTCTGTGGTAGTGGGGTTTCTTTGCAATCATGGAGTCGGCTCCGGCGCGGCCCGTCCTGTTCTGGCGCAGCCTGTCTTGATACACTCAGCCGGTGGGCCGTCTTATTCTCAATGCCGATGATTTTGGGCTGACCGCCGGGGTCAATCGCGCCATTTTTGAACTGCACCAGGCGGGTAGGCTGACCAGCACGACGCTGATGGCAAAGGCCGCGGCGACCGAGGAAGCTATCGAGATGGCTCGCTGCACACCGGTGCTGGGAGTGGGCTGCCATGTGGTGCTGGTGGATGGCGAGCCGGTGTTGCCGGCGCGGGAGCTGCCGACGCTGGTGGAGCCGCGCACGGGACGCTTTCAGCCCACGCTGGGCGTATTTCTTGAGCGGCTGCTGACCGGGGGGCGCGTCGCTTTCTCGGAGATCGAGGCCGAAGCCGCCGCGCAAATTGCGCTGCTTCAATCCAAGGGCGTTGCGCTCACCCACATCGACACGCACAAGCATACGCATATGTTTCCCGCCGTGCTCAGGCCGGTGTTGCGGGCGGCGCGGGCGGCGGGCATTCGCGCGGTGCGCAATCCCTTTGAACCGGCCTGGAGCCGGCGCGCGACTCCCCACGCGCCGCTGCTGCGCCGCGCTCAGGTGAGTCTGCTGCGGCTGCTGGAGCCAACCTTCCGGCGCATTGTGGCGGAAGAAGGCTTTGCCACCACCGACGGCGCCCTGGGCGTACTGGCAACAGGAACGCTCGATGCCGTCACAGTTGCATCTCTGCTGAAAAAGCTGCCCGACGGCACGTGGGAACTGGTGTCGCATCCTGGGTATAACGACGCCGATCTTGCCCGCGCCCATACGCGTCTCCTGGCCTCGCGAGAGACCGAGATGCAGGCGTTACTCTCGATTGCTCTCAAGGATGAGATCGATCTGGCGAGTTTTTCCCATTTGCCCGCGGCTTATTTCCACGCGAAGTGATCACTGCGGGAACGGCCGCCTATGAGGCTGCGTATCTTGTTCTACGCGAGGGCAGAGGGAAACCCCTGCAAGCAAACCAACCATTGGAGACCGCATGGGCATCGATCTGGTATTGAAGGTACTGTTTTATGGCTGGCCAGCTTCAGAGATTTGTCTCGGGATTATCACGCGCACGCGCAAAAACAGCGGCAAGCTGCGCGATCGCGGATCAATGCTGATTCTGTGGGGAACGATCACCGCATCGATCTTCGCGGCAGAGTGGATGAGCAGCCAAACTGCGCGCACACTGTTGCCAGGAGCCGCTTGGCTGAACTGGTTTATTCTGCTTCTGATGATCGTGGGCCTGATCGTCCGCTGGGTGGCGATTCTCTCACTGGGCAAGGCCTTCAGCGTAAATGTCGCGATTCGCGATGCGCAGAATCTGAAACGTTCCGGGCTCTATCACTTTGCCCGCCATCCTTCCTACACGGGCATGATGCTTATGTTTTTAGCTCTCGGTCTGGCGCAAAATAGTTGGTGGGCGTGCCTTTGCCTGTTGCTGCCCGTCACCGCCGCGCTGCTCTACAGGATTCATGTCGAGGAAATAGCCTTGAATGAGGCCTTCGGCGCGGAGTATGCGTCCTATAGTCAGCAAACAAAGCGGCTGATTCCCGGCATTTATTAACGCAAATTCGATGCAAATTGAGAGCCGCCGCAGCCCCCAGCCGCATCTATCTTCGTGGGCCGAAATTCGTAAGCAAAGAAAAGGTCTTCATGCGCATCGGCATCACCTGTTATCCCACCTACGGCGGTTCAGGCGTGGTGGCAACGGAACTGGGCATCGAACTGGCCGCGTTGGGCCACGAGGTGCATTTCATCTCGTATTCGCAACCCTTCCGGCTCAGCGGGCGCGACAGCGGAATTCTTTATCACGAGGTTCCCGTCTCCAGTTATCCGCTCTTCGAGTTTCCACCCTACGATCTGGCGCTGGCCTCGCGCATGGCTGAGATCGCCGAGCTCTACTCGCTCGATCTGCTGCACGTGCATTACGCGATCCCGCACTCGGTGAGCGCATTGCTGGCGCGGCAGATGGTTGCCGAGAGCGGCCGCCGCCTGCCCTTTGTCACCACGCTGCACGGCACTGACATCACGCTTGTCGGCCTGGATCGAGGTTATCTGCCCATCACTCGCTATGCCATCCAGCAAAGCGATGGCGTGACCAGCATCTCCAGCTATCTGAAAGAAGAAACCGTCAAGCACTTTGGCGTCACGAACCCCATCGAAGTAATTCCCAACTTTGTCAATTGCAACCTCTACATGCCTATCGAAGATGAGGCCGCACGGGCAAAGGCGAGGCTGCGTCTGGCCAAGCCGCACGAAGCGATTCTGATGCACCTCTCCAACTTCCGCCCCGTCAAGCGCGTGGTGGATGTGGTGAAGATCTTTGCGCAGGTTGTACGCGAGATCCCAGCGCAGTTGGTGCTGGTGGGCGACGGTCCTGACCGCTCCGCCGCCGAGTGGCTGGCGCACGATCTGGGCATTCAGCATCAAGTTCACTTTATGGGCAAGCAGGAGCAGGTCAACGAGTTGCTGCCGCTGGCCGATCTGATGGTGATGCCCAGCGAGTTGGAGTCCTTTGGTCTGGCGGCTCTGGAGGCGATGGCCTGCAAGGTGCCGTCGATTGCCACGCGCGTGGGCGGTGTTCCAGAGCTGATCGACGACGGCGTCACGGGGCTGCTTTATCCTGTTGGCGACGTGGAGGCGATGGCCGCGGGAGCATTGAGCTTGCTGAAGGACCGCGACCGCTTTGAGGCCATGCGTCTGGCCGCGCGCAAGACCGCGCAGCAGCGCTTCTGCTCCTCGCTTGTGGTGCCGCAGTATGTGCGGTATTACGAGTCGGTGATCGGAGCAGGTGATAGGTGACAGGTGACAGGTGACAGGTGACAGGTGACAGGTGACAGATGACAGGTGACAGCTAAGAGATCGACTGCTC